>JAJXYI010000717.1 GCA_021780625.1 bacterium
CCCGTGACGATGTAGCGCACGCCATCGTGCACCGAGGCGTAATAGAGGTGTTCGTGACCCGAAAACACCGCCGTGACGTGATAACGCACAAACAGACGGTGCACCTCGTCGCGATTCGCCGCGCTGGCAAAACCGGCCCTGGGATGGTCGGGGGTCGGGAAGAGCGGGTGATGTGAAAATACGAAAATGTGCTCGGCGCCACGATTGGCCTCGAGGTCCTTTCGCAGCCACTCGAGCTGCGCCGGCCCGACGCCCGGCGCGCGGTCGGCCTCCTCGGTGTCCAGCGCGATGAAATGAGAACGGCCGTAGTCAAAAGAACCATACAGCCTGCCCATGCACGACTCGTAAACCCGCTCCAGCTCCGGCCTGCGGAAGATCTCGTGGTTGCCCGGCGCGTTGAACACCGGCGTGTCTCCCGTCGCCGCCAGCCGCAGGAAGCCGGCGTACTCGTGGGCCGCTTCCCCCGGCGTGTCGTCCGAGCCGTAAATCGAGTCCCCCGTCCAAAGGGCGAAGGCCGGCCGCAGCAGGCGCGTCTCCGCGAAGATCTGGGCGGCCGTCGGTGGCGGAGGGACATCCCGCGCCACCGAACGGTTGTCGCCGCCCACCACAAAGGTGAACCGGCCCGGGTCCGCAGGGCTGGCCATGACCATTTCGCCCGGGATCGGCAACGGTGACAGCGGGCGATCGGAAGCCGCACGGGCGGCGATCACGAGCAAGGGGAGTCCGGCGAGGAGCAGAAATGGGTGGCGCATGGTGTTGGAGTGCAGCGCCACCATCGCCAGTCCCGCACGCGCTTCAACCGCGCCGCGTTACGATCCGGCAACATCGGCGCCGGCCCCCGGTCGGGCCGCAACCCCGCAGGCGGCCGAAAATGCCGTCGCTCGGGCCGGTTTCCAATTTTGCTCGCCCGTCCTTCGCCGCACCCCTAGTCAAAACTCCTCCAGCCCGCCGCGTTCCAGGCCGACGCGCATCCTTGCCAGCCAGCCTCGTCTCCGTCCCAGCGTCCCCTCTCCCGGCGGCACTATCCACGCAACCCCCTCCAGCCATGATCCTACTCGGATTCCTCCTCGCCGTCGCCATCGTCGCCGGCATCGCCCTCGCCATCGGCGTCTACACCATCGGCCCCACGCAGCGAGGCCTCATCACCACGTTCGGACGCGTCCAACGCCTCGGCAACCAGACGACCGCCGACGACCCGCAATTGCGCTCCCTGCTCGAGTCCGATGAAGAGGCCGCGCGTTATTGTTATCCCCTCGTCCGGGTCATCCCTCCGGGCGGTCCCTACTTCAAGTGGCCCTGGCAGCGGCTCATCAAGATCGACATGACGATCCAGACGACCGACATCACCTGGGATCCCGACAAGCAGCAGGACGCGATCGAATCCGTCACCAAGGACAACCTGACGGTCAACCTCGGAGGCCAGATCCGCTGGCGTCCCGCCGAGCGCAACCTGTACGCGTATTGTTTCGGCGTCCACCACCCTCAGGCGCACGTGATGGGCTACTTCGTGTCGGTCCTGCGCGACCGCATCGCGACCTTCAGCAAGGATGCCGATTCGCAGGGCGTCGAGGGCATCTCGATCAATGATCTCAGGCGCAACCTCTCCACGATCAACCACTATATGGAGGACGCCTGCCGGAAGACCGCCGCCCGCTACGGCGTGGAATTCGACGCGGCACTCATCACCACAATCGATCCTCCCAAGGAGGTCGACGAGGCGCTCGCCTCGATCAACACGACGACCAACAACGTCGCCGCCGCGGTGAGCCAGGCCAAGGCCGACGCTGACCAGCGGCTCAAGATGGCCGAGCAGGCCGTCGAGATCGCCGAGAACGAGGCCACCGCGGAAGCCACCCCGATCCTCGAACTCGCCTCCACGTTGGCCGACATTCACCGCTCCGGCGGTCGGGACGCCCTCGAGAGCTACCTGCGCAATGCCACCCTGCCGCTCCGCGAAAAGGCGGCCGAAACCGTCGTCGCACTCTGACCCACCCCCCCGCCATGAGCACCTCCGCCGTCCAATTTCTCGCAGGCCTCGGCATCGGCGTCCTCTTCGCCGCCATCGCCGTGCCCATCCTCTTCGCCCTGGGCAATGCCTTCCAGGCCTGGCGCGTGATCCCCGAGCGCACCGTCCACGTGTACACCCTGTTCGGCAAGGTGATCGGCACGCTCGACCAGCCCGGCATCAACCTGCCCTTCTCCCGACTCGGGCCCAGGGCCCTGCTCGTGCCGTTCTTCGGCAAGGTCTATCCCGTCCGCACCTGCATCTACCAACACTACCTCCGCGACCAGCTCGTGAATTCCGAGGAGGGCGCCCCGATGGGCGTCGGCATCTGGTACGAGAAGATGGTCGTGAGCCCCGAGGACTACCTGTTCCGCAACTCGGATCCCGCGGGCTCCCTCGCGGCCAACGTCTCGACCGCAGTCATCAAGCAGCTGTCCAATCTCAAGCTCGATGTCCTTCTCGAGGACCGCAATGCGCTCTCGCGCAAGGTCCGCGAGGAGGTCTCACCCACGTCGCGCAATTGGGGATACGCGCTCGGCTCCACCTACATCCGCAAGGTCGCCTTCCGCGACCAGGGCATGATCAAGGAGATCGAGCGCAAGGTCGTGAACCGCCTCCGCCAGGTCACCGCAGGCATGCGCCAGTCGGGCGACAACCAGGTCGCGATCATTCACTCCGACGCCGAGCGGAAGGCAGCCGAGAAGATGGGTAAGGCCCAGGCCGTCCGGCCGCGCATCGTCGGGGAGGCGCTCGCCAAGGTCCGGGAAAATCCCGACGTCGCCGATGCCCTGTTCCGCCTGCTCGACCTCCAGGCCACCCTGAAAAGTCCGGGCAAGGTCGTGCTCGTCCCCAAGAACGGGTCGGGCAACAGTCTGCTGTTGTCCTGCTGATCCTCCTGCGGACCGCGGCGCCCCCTCCCCCGGGGGCCCGCTATAATGAGCGCAGAGCACCGGCGTCGCCCGCCGGCGGGGGGCTTTCTGTAGTCGCTGCCACGGATCGATACGAGTCCGGCTCCGCTTGACGCTTCCGCCACCGGGTGCGTCAAACAGCGGCATCCCTAATCCCCCATGCATCCCACTGAACCGACCTCCCGCCCGCGGCAGCGCCTTTCACCCGCCTCCACGGCCCGCAAGTTCCTGACTCTCGCCCTGCTCGCCGCCGCGCCGGCCGCCTTCGCCTCCGGCTCCACCCCCACCCGAGGCATCGGCGTGTACCCCGGAAACCCTGCCGATTTTGACGGCCCGCGGCTCGTCCCCGAGACGCATGCCTACCGCGACCTCGCCTTCGACCGTCCGGCGTACGCTTCCAGCAACTACGACTTCAACCTGACCGCCCAGCTTGTGACCGACGGCATCGTCGAATCCCGCATGCCGCACTGGCTCGTCACCACCACCAGCACAACGGGCGTGCTTCCGCCCAGCCAGCGCGAATGCCTCGTCGACCATGTCCCCTGGACCGGTGTCGACCTCCCCGCGACGGGCGGCTGGGTCCAGGTTCAGCAGGCCGGCGCCGCCCCGCGCCTTATCGACCGCATCGAGGTCACCGCACTGCCGCACTCCGACAACTCGCAGCCCGCCCCCTGGACCTGCGTGCTGCTCGGATCCGAGGACGGACGCCACTGGACCCAGCTCGGCCGCACTTCGAAGACCGAGGTCCTGTCCGGCAGCCTCTACTCAGGCCCCCGGCTCCTCAAGGCCGACTTCGCCCTGACCGCCGGCAGCCGTCTGCCGTACTACCGCGCCGAGATCGACGCTCCCTCCGTCGATGGCTGGAGGCTCAGCGCCTTCGACGCCTTCGACCACGGCAAACCCGTGGAACTCGGCGGGCCCTACGACTTCACCAGCGCCTGGAAAAGCGCGGGCGGAGGGCGGCAGTGGATCGAGGTCGACCTCGGCGCCGCCTGCACCTTCGACCGCGTGACGCTGCACTGGATACGCCGTGCGGCCGCAGGGGAAATCCAGACCTCCGACGACGGGAAGGCCTGGCATGACCTCGAGCCCCTCGTCGCCGACCGCGACGATTATCCCCTCCTTCACGCCGCGTCGGCCCGGTACGTGCGCCTCCGCCTCGACATGCCCGCGGACCCCGAGGGCTACATCCTCAGCGAATTTCAGGTCTTCGGCCGCGGCGGCCCCGTTCCCGTGGCCCAGGCCGCCGCCACCCCGCACGCCGGCGGGCGCCAGGCCCTCACCCGCGGCGCGTGGAGGCTCCAGCGCAGCTCGCTCGTGACACTCGACGGCGCCCAGCTCTCCGAGCCCGGCGTCGACTGCTCAAGCTGGCTCCCCGCCACCGTGCCGGGCACGGCGCTCGTCTCCTACCTCAACGCGGGCGCGCTGCCAGACCCCAACTACGGCGACAACCAGCTCCAGATCTCCGATTCGTTCTTCTATTCGGATTTCTGGTACCGCGACGAATTCGTCGTCCCCACGCCCGCTCCGGGCCGGAAGCTGTGGCTGAAATTCGACGGCATCAACTGGAAGGCCGACGTCTATTTCAACGGCACCCGCCTCGGCAGGATCGACGGCGCGTTCACCCACGCCCGCTTCGACGTCACGGCCCTCGTCCGCCCTGGCGCACCCAATGCCCTCGCAGTCCTGATCCATCGAAACGCCCACCCCGGCAGCGCGCACCTGAAGACCGCCGAGACGCCCGGCAACAACGGCGGCCAGCTCGGCGCCGACAATCCCACCTTCCACGCATCCATCGGCTGGGACTGGATCCCGACGGTGCGCGGCCGCGACACCGGCATCTGGTCCGACGTCCATATCGACACCACCGGCCCCGTCACGATCGAGCGCCCCTTCGCCACCTCGCACCTACCGCTTCCCGATCGGAGCAGTGCGGACGTCACGGTGAGCGCCACGCTTGCCAACCACACCTCGACACCCGTTCGCGGCGTGCTGCGGGGACACTTCGGCTCGGTCACCTTCGAGCGTCGGGTCGAGGTTCCCCCCAATGGCTCCCTCGCCGTGATGTTTGATCCTGCCACCGATCCCGGACTCCACCTGGTCCATCCGCGCCTCTGGTGGCCCGTCGGCTACGGTCGCCCCGACCTCTACAAGGTGGGCCTGGCGTTCGACGCCGACAACGGCCAGGTCTCCGACTCGACGTCGTTCAACTCCGGCGTGAAGGAATTCACCTACGCCATGGATCACGGCGCGCTGAAGATTTTCATCAATGGCCGCCGCTTCATCGGCCGCGGAGGCAACTGGGGCTTCTCCGAGTCCAATCTTCTGTACCGGGCTCGCGAATACGACATCGCCGTCAAGTATCATCGCGACATGGGCTTCACCATGATCCGAAACTGGGTCGGCCAGGTCGGCGATGAGGCGTTCTACGATGCCTGCGACCGCTACGGCGTGGTCGTCTGGCAGGACTTCTGGCTGGCCAATCCCTACGACGGTCCCAATCCCGACGACGACGCGATGTTCCTGAAGAACGCGGCCGACACGATCAACCGTCTCCGCAACCACGCGTGCGTCGGCCTCTACTGCGGACGCAACGAAGGCTACCCGCCTCCCGCCATCGACAAGGGCCTGCGTGCGCTCATCGCCAAGAACGACCCCGAAATCCGCTACATCCCGCACTCCGCCGCCGACGGCGTAAGCGGCGGCGGCCCCTACCACCTGATGCCGATTCGGTTCTACTTCGACCAGCGAGCCACCACGCACCTGCACAGCGAACTCGGCATGCCGGTCATTCCATCCATCGACAGCGTGCGCCGGATGATGCCCCGGGCCGACCGCTGGCCTCAGGGCGCCGTGTGGGGTCTTCACGACTTCACCGCTCAGGGCGCCCAGGTCGGCGACGCGCTCCGATCGATCATCGACAAGAGCTACGGCGGGGCCACCAACCTCCGCGACTGGGTCGAGCTCGCGCAGTTCACCGACTACGACGGCTACCGCGCCATGTTCGAGGCCCAGTCCAGGAATCGCATGGGCGTGCTGCTGTGGATGAGCCACCCCTGCTGGCCCTCGTTCGTCTGGCAGACCTACGACTACTACTTCGACACCAACGCCGCCTACTTCGGCGCCAAGAAGGCCTGCGAGCCCCTGCACGTGCAGTGGAATCCGCTCAATGACCACGTCGAGGTCGTCAACTACAGCGCGGGCAACCGCACCGGCCTCTCGGTCGAGGCCCGGATCGTCAATCTCGACGGCTCCGTGCGCTGGGAGAAATTCGCCAAGACCGACAGCCGCGAGGACAGCGTCGTGGCGCCGATCACGCTCGAGTTTCCCAAGTCAGGCCTCTCGACCGTCCACTTCGTCGAACTGCTGCTGCGCTCAGGCGGGAATATCGTCTCGCGCAATACCTACCTGCGCAGCCTCAAGACCTACGAGATTCCCGGGTTCACGCGCGGCTCCACCGTCGTTCCTTCGTATCCGGAGTACGACTTCACCGCGATCCGCTCCCTGCCTAAGACCACCCTCGGCGTGTCGACGAAGGTCGAACACGCGGGTGCCCGCTGGATCCTCACGACGACCGTCGAGAACGCCACCCACACGCCGGCCCTGCTCGTCCGGCTCAAGGCTGTCGGCTCCACGACCGGCGGCGAGATCCTGCCCGCCTTCTACAGCGACAACTACCTCACTCTGCTCCCGGGTGACGTGCGGGAAATCCGCACCACGGTCGAGGATGCCGACACCCGCGGCGAAACACCACGGATCGACGTGAGCGGTTTCAATGTGACTGCTCGCTGACCCGGCCAGGTCGCCCCCGATTCCCGAGCCGCACCGCGACTTGGTGCGGCTCGTGCGTCGCGGCCTTCACTGTCTGGGCAATCCCTTCCAATCCGGAGTGACCGGAAGCAGCGTCGCCAGGCGGATCGCCTCAGGGCTGGCGGACCGGGTCGGCTGCGGAGGACTTCGATCCCTACGGCGTTCGGCTCACTTCGCCTCCGCACGGATCGCCGCCAGTGCACGCGCGAGCTCGTCGTCGAGCTTCTGCACAAACTCGGACGCGTCATCGAGATTACCCTTTCGCGCCGCCGCCTCGATCGCAGCGGCCACCACCGCGAGGTCCTTCGCACCCGCCGCGCTCGAGGCGCCTTTCAACGTGTGCGCGGAATACGAAATCTGCTGCGCGTCACCGCCGGCCAGTCTCGTGCACAGTTCGTCGACTATGCCAGGAACAAAGGCGCAGAACGATGCGACGATCTTTTCGAGCGCCCGCTCATCCCCGCCCAGGCGCGAGAGCAGCCCCGCGCGGTCGAATGCCGTCGACGCCTCCTCCGGAGGCGCACCCTCCGTGCCCGCGTGTCGAATCCTGGGCCTCGCCGCTCCCGTGCCCACCCAGCGCCGCAACACCACTTCCAGCGCCTGGACGGAAAACGGCTTAGCGATGTAGTCATCCATGCCGGCTTCCAGGCAGCGCTCCCGGTCGCCCGCCATCGCATACGCGGTCAGGGCCACGATCGGCACCTCGGGATTCAACACCCGGGATCCCGCCTGGCGAATGCGGCGCGTCGCCTCGAGACCATCCATCACCGGCATCTGCACGTCCATCAAAACCAGGTCGTAGGGCACGGTTTCCAGCGCACGCAACGCCTCCTGGCCATTCGCCACGGTGTCGATGCGCAGTCCCCGTCGCTCCAGGAGCCGCCGCGCCACCTGCTGATTGGCCGCGTTGTCCTCGGCCACAAGCACACGCGCCTTGATTTGAAAGGGCTCCGATGGAGACACGGGCGCAGACCCGACTTCGTTCAGGGAGCTCACCACGCCCACCGCCTGGAGGAGCCCACGAAGCAGCTCGGAGCGACGGACCGGCTTTGAAACCCAGGCCGCCGCCAACGAGGTCCCATCCCGGATCTCGCGGCCGGGCGCGGCAATCTCCTCGAGCCGCACGACGCGCGGAGACCTGGCCCCAAACCGGTCTATGATCGCACGCTCGAGCGCGCCGCCCCCGCCGGGTAGCGCCGAGTCGATCACCGCCACGTCATACCGGGCCCGCCCCATCGCGTCCATCGCTGCCTCCAGCCGATCGCACGCCGCCACGCGCAGGCCCCACTGCCTCATAAGCGTCGCCAGCGCCTCGCGCCGCGTCGCATTCGCCACCGCGAGCAGGGCGCCCAGCCCACCTAATCCAGCCTTGGGCGGCGGCGCCGGGCTCTCCGCACCGTCTGAGGCAATCTCGAGGCGCACCACAAACCAAAAGAGCGCCCCGCCCTCCTCGCGCTTGCGGACGCCGATCGCCCCACCCATCAGCTCAACCAGCTGCTTCGAAATCGCGAGCCCCAGCCCCGTCCCTCCAAACCGCCGCGTGTGCGACGCGTCCGCCTGGCTGAACTTCTCGAAAAGCCTGTCACTCCTATCGTCGGAAATTCCAATGCCCGTGTCGCGAACCTCAAACCGGACCAACACATCCGATGTCCCGACCTCCACCGGATCCACCACCACGTCCACCTCGCCAGCCTCGGTGAACTTGATCGCGTTGCCCACCAGGTTCGTGAGGACCTGCCGGATCCGCCCGGGATCGCCTCTCAGCCGCCTGGGCAGCATCGGCGACAGAGCACACACCAAGTCGAGCGACTTCTCGTGCGCGACCGTCGCCAGCGCGACCGCCATCTCCTCGATCATGTCCACGAGGTCAAATTCCAGGATCTCGAGCGTGAGCCGTTTCGCCTCGATCTTTGAAAAGTCCAGAAGGTCGTTGATCACCCCGAGCAGGGCCTGTCCACTCGAGCGGACCGCCTCCGCGCAATGTCGCTGGGCCGGACTCAGCTCCGAATCCAGCAGCAGGCCGGTCATTCCCAGGACGCCGTTGAGCGGCGTGCGGATCTCGTGACTCATGTTTGCGAGGAATTCGCTCTTGGCGACATTCGCCGCCTGAGCCTCCTCGGCCATGCGCGTCGCAAGCTGGGTCGACTCCTCGAGGCGAAGGTTCGACTCGCGCAGGCTTCGCTCTGCCTCCTGCCGCACCCGGACCTCGCGCAAGAGCGTCGCATTGAGCTCCGCCGTCTCGATCGCCATCGCCGCGTGACTCGCCATCGCCACCATGAGATCCGTCTCACGCTGACCGAAATCCAGCCCCTCGGGCCGGTTGATCGCGGTCATCGTTCCCAGCATCCGCCCGCGGCCGATGATCGGGACGACGATGATGTCGCCGCACCGCGTCTCCCTGCGCCGTCTCCGAACCTCGTCGGTTTCGCGCGGGTC
>JAJXYI010000390.1 GCA_021780625.1 bacterium
CAGAAGGACGGGTCTCCGGTCGAATCGATCATCCTGGGCAATGGGCTCACGTTCCTGATCGGAATTCCCTGGATGCTGTCGTCGCCGCTGCCCTCGCCCGTGGGCCTGTGGGCGCTGGGGCTGCTGGGCGTCGTGCAGCTGGGCTGCTCCTACTGGCTCTACTCGCGGGCGATCCGGCATGTCACCGCGCTGGAGGCGGTCCTCATACCGGTGATCGAGCCGCTGCTCAACCCGGTCTGGGTGTTTCTGGTGCGGGGCGAACGGCCGTCGCCATGGGCCCTGGTCGGGGGTGTGCTCGTGCTTGGGGCCGTTACCCTGCGGGGCGTGCATTCGCTTCGGCTGCGTGTGTCGGACGACCCGATACGCACGGCGGGTCCGTAGAGTCCCCCGCTTGGACGCAGGTGTTTCTACCGCCGGTTAGGGGTTTGCCGGTCCGACGGGCAGCGGCTACGGTCCCGCCTGATCCCGCGCCGGTCCAGATGCCGGAGGGGACCTGAAAATCAACCTTGTCATGGACGCTCCTCGTCTTCCTGCCGCCCTGCGGCGCCGATTTCTCGGGACCGCGCGGCTGGCTGGATTTGCCGCCGTGGTCGCGGGCGTCTGCGCGTATGGAGCTGTCGGGAAACCACCTGTGGGCGCTGGGGCTTCGCTGAACCTCGGAGTGTTTGCCCTCGCGGCGGCGGCCCTCGCGGTCGGCGTGCTCTGGCGCCGGGCGAGAGCCGAGCTGAACGGCGCGAGGCGGCGGCTGGAGGAGGCGGCGATGACCGACGAGGTGCTCGAGGGCGCGAGCGTGCTGGTGTGGTCCGCCGACGTTGCGCGGGCATCCGACGGACAACTGCGCTGGCAGGTGACCTCGCGTCGCATCTCCCAGGCCGGGCGGCTGCTCGGCATCGGCGATGCGTTTGGTGCCGCAAAACTCTGGAACCCCGACCGGGTGCCTGATCACGCCGTGATGGATCGCGTGGTCACAGGGGCGATCGAGGCGGGGCACTCAGGTTATCGGCACGAATTTCGTTTTACCGCCGACGGCGGCCCCGCCTGGCTGCTCGAACAGGCGGCGATCCATCGCCGGGGCGAGCGAAAATGGCGGCTGCTCGGAGTGGTCACCGACATCACCGAGCGCCATCGCCTCGAGGACGCCGGGCGCAAGAGCGCCGAACAGCTTCAGCGCATCCTCGAGCAGGCTGATTGCCTGCTGTGGCAGGCCGATGTCTCGCACTTGGACGGGGTGTGGAACTGGAGTTTCGACCTTCCGTCCTCAGGCCTTCGCCGCAGGATCTTCGGAGAGAGCGGCCTGGCCGATCCCAGGCGAATCTACGCGGGGTTCCACGTGCCGTCGCTGGCCGAGAACAACCGCCGCAGCCAGGGTTCGATGTTGTCGGGAGCGCCTGGATACGACCAGGAATTCAAGCTAATCCGCGAGTCGAATGGCGAGGTGTTCTGGATCCATGAGAGGGTGTCCATCTCGAGTCTGGGTCCGGGCCGCTGGCATCTGGCCGGCGTGATGATGGACGTCACCTCGAGGTACCGCGCCGACCAGGCCAGACGGGAGACCGAGGAACAGCTGAACCGGATCCTGATGGGCGTGGACTGCATGCTCTGGCTCGCCGACGTCACGCTCGAGTCAACCGGGGCGTTCACCTGGCGGCTGGCCCTCCCGGATTCGCTGCTTTACCGCAAGCTCTTCGGCTACGACCCCGCGTCAAAGGGCAACATCCTGTGGAGTGAGCAGAATGTCCCCGACATGGTCTCGCTGAATGAGCGCAGCTCGTCGGCGCTCCTGACCGGGGCGCCCGGATACGAGCAGGAGTTCTGTTTCTTCTCGCAGGCGGGCGTGCACTGGCTGCACGAGCAGGTCGCTGTGAAGCCGGCTGGACCGAATGCCTGGCAGGCGGTGGGCGTCGTCACGGATATCACCGCGCGACGCACCGCGGAGCGGGAGCTGGCGGCGGAGAAGGAGCGGCTGGCGGTGACGCTTCGCGCGATGGAGGAGGGGGTGATCACCCTTGGCCTCGACGGCACCGTGCTCTATGTGAATCGTGCGGCCGAAGTGCTCCTGACGGTCGTGTCCGACGATCTGCGCGGGCGGCTGGTGAGCGACCTGTGCTGCCTGGTGGATTCCACGACGGGACGCGACTTAGACTGGCCCGTGCGGCCTGTCCTCAGGGATGGTGAGGCGGTTGATCTCCCGGTGGGCGCGGCGATCCGTTTGGACCGGCGGAGGGTGGTCGACGTGGAGGGCTGCGTCGTTCCGCTGCGCGATCCCCAGAGCGTCGTTCTCGGCGCCGTGGTGGTGATTCGCGACGTCACCGACCGGCGTCGTCTCGAGAACCAGCTCCAGCGTGCGTCGAAGCTCGAGTCGGTGGGCCTGCTCGCGGGGGGCATCGCGCACGACTTCAACAACATCCTGACCGCCGTGATGGGCAACCTGGGCCTGGCGCGCTCGGAGGTGCCCTTGGAATCGCCGGCTCATTTGTTCATCCAGGAGGCGCACCGCGCCGCCGATCGTGCCCGTGGTCTCACGCAGCAATTGCTCACCTTCGCAAAGGGCGGCGAGCCCGTGCGGGCGGCCGTCGAGCTGGCGGATGTGGCGACCGAGGTGGCGGGATTTGCGGTCCGCGGTTCACGGGTGCGCTGCGAATTCGATTTCCCGGAGGGGCTGTGGCCCGCGAATGCGGACCGTGGCCAGCTCGCGCAGATCATCCAGAACCTGGTCATCAACGCGGTCCAGGCGATGCCGGGCGGAGGCGTGGTGAAGCTCTCCGCGTCCAATGAACTGGTTCCCCCGGGGTCGGCCCTGCCCGTCGTGGCCGGGGACTACGTTCGTATCTCTATCGAGGATACCGGCTCGGGCATTCCCACCGAGGATCTTTCGCGCGTCTTCGAACCCTATTTCACGACCAAGGAAACTGGCAGCGGACTTGGCCTGGCCACGGTCTATTCGATCGTCCGCCGCCACAAGGGCTGCATCGACGTCGAGTCGGAGCCCGGACGGGGGGCCCGGTTCGTCATCCGCCTGCCTGCGCTGCGCGGTGGGCGCGTGGAGACGGGCACGGTGCAAAGCGCTCCCGCAACCATGCTTGGCGGCCGCATTCTCATCATGGACGATGAGGAGCCCATCCGCATTCTCCTCGGGCATGTGCTGCGCAGGGCGGGGCTGGAGGTCGTGGCGACGTCCAACGGTCGCGAAGCCCTGGACACCTACCGTGAACAATGGGAACGAGGTTCTCCGCCCGATGCGCTCATGATGGACCTCACCGTTCCAGGAGATCTCGGTGGAGCCCAGGCGCTTGCAGAGATCCGTAAGTTTGATCCCGACGTGAGGGCCATCGTGGCCAGCGGCTATTCGAGCGATCCGGTGGTGGCCAACTTCCGGGACTACGGGTTTTGCGGGCGAGTGGTGAAGCCCTTTGATGTCCAGCAGGTGATTCGGGTCGTGACCGATGTGCTGGCCAAGGCGGATCGGGATGCGGGAGGCTGAGACTCGGTTCCGTCGTGTGTTCCTGAAACCCAGGGCCTACAGCATGGCGTGACGGCGGGGGCAATCGACTTTGCATGGGCGTCACTTGACCCGGCCCTCCGGCGTCAGTTTAGTTTCCTCAGCCCATGGCGCACGCAAGCCACCGCCTCATTCTCCCCGCTTTTCTGGCGCTCCTTCTCGCACAGCCGCTGCGCGTGCACGCCGGGCTCAGCACGGATTCGCCGTTCATGCCGATTTCCGCGTCCCAGTCGAGTGGCCCGGGACCGGTGCAGAACCTCGAGTTTCGGGGCATTCTGGAGATCGACGGCGTCGACTATTTCAACATCGCCAACCTTGCCACGAAGAAATCCGCCTGGGTTCGGCTCAACCAGCCCGGCGCGCCGTTCGAGGTGAAGTCCCACGAGGTGACGCCCGTCGGCGACGTGGTGTCCGTGGATCAGGGCGGGCAGCTGCTCCGCCTGACGATGATCAGGCCCAAGACGACCAACGCGCCGCTGGTGGTCAATCCCGCCGCCGGGCCGCGCGGTCCGGTGTTTCCGGTGGTGTTGAATCCGACGGCGGCGGACGAGGCGAGGCGCATGGAAGCCTTTGCGGCCGAAGTGCGCCGGCGGCGGCTGCTGCGCCAGCAGCAAGCCGAGCAGCAGCGTCGCGTCGGCGAGCAGGGTCTGAGGCCGGGCGGTGCGGCGCCCTGACCGGATGGTCGTGGTGCCCGGGGTGTAAACCACGTTGCGCTTTTGCGCCGGAATGGGATCCTGCGCCGTTTCCATGACGCCCGCATCGTCCAACCCTGCGACGAGTCCCGCGCCCGGCCCGAGCAACGGCACCCTGATCCGGTGGCTCTTCGGCCTGGCCTGGCGCTATCGCGTGCGCTGCCTGACGGTGCTGGGGCTGCAGATCGTTCTCCTGGTGCTGGGGCTGTTCGGACTTAATTTCACGGGCATCGGCATCGATTTCCTGCGCCACAAGGTGCAGGGCACTCCACTCTCGGAGGGGCTGTTGCCGGCCTCGTTCCTGGAGCATGGGAAAACCGAAACCGTCCTGCTTGTGCTCGGTGGCTGCATCCTCCTCTTTGCGCTTCTGCGTTCGGTCCTCAATTACCTTCACTCCATCACGGTCAACCTGCTCGTGCAGCAAAACCTCGTGGTTCACCTGCGTGGCGAAGTGTATGAGAAGCTGCAGCGGCTGAGCTTTCGCTTCTTCGACGCGAACACGACCGGCTCGATCATCACCCGCGTTACCGGCGACGTCCAGGCGGTGCGGATGTTCGTGGACCAGGTGCTCATCCCGAGCGTGATCATGCTGATCTCGCTCACGGTCTACATCATCTACATGTCGCGTCTGAGCATCCCGCTGACGTTCGCCTGTCTGGCAACCACGCCCGTGCTTGCGGTGCTGTCGGCGTGGTTCTCGCGGCACATCCAGCCGCGCTACGCGGAGAATCGAACTCTTGTCGAGACACTCGTCCAGCACCTCTCGGAGACCATCCAGGGCATCGGGGTGGTGAAGGCGTTTGGCCGGGAACAGGAGAACCGGGAGCGGTTTGTCGCGGCGAACCGGGCGATCCTGGCGCAGCAGCGGAACGTTTTCTGGCAGGTGAGCCTGTATTCGCCGGCCGTCGGCTTCCTGACCCGCTTGAACATGATGGCGCTGCTGGGCTACGGCGGCTGGCTGGTGGTCCAGAACAAGCTGGCACTGGGCAGCGGCATGATCGTGTTCGCGGGTCTGCTCGACCAGTTCTCAGGGCAGGTCAACAACGTGGCCAACATCGTCAACTCGGTGCAGCAGTCGCTCATCGGCGCGCGCCGGGTTTACGAGATCCTGTCGGCGCCCGTGGAGGTGAAGTCCGCGCCAGGCGCGCTGCATTCGGTGCGACTGAGGGGCGGCGTGCGGTTCGAGCGCGTGAGCTTCGCGTACGACGGCATCGACCCGGTCCTCCACGACGTCGACCTCGAGGTCGCGCCGGGCCAGTGCGTGGCGATCCTGGGTGCGACCGGCGCGGGGAAGAGCGTGCTCATGAGCCTTGTCCCGCGGTTCTATGATCCGACCCGGGGACGCGTGTTGATCGACGGGCACGACGTGCGAAACCTGGACCTCGAGACCCTGCGGCGTGCGATCGGAATCGTCTTCCAGGAGAGCTTCCTGTTCTCGAACTCGGTCGCTGCCAACATCGCGTTCGGACACCCCGAGGCGACGCGCGAACAGATCGAGAAGGCCGCGCGCATCGCCGCCGCCCACGAGTTCATCCAGGCCCTTCCGAAGGGCTACGACACCGTCCTGGGGGAGAGCGGTAGCAACCTTTCCGGCGGACAGCGGCAACGCCTCGCCATCGCGCGGGCCGTGCTGCTCGAGCCGCCCATCCTCCTGCTCGACGATCCGACGGCCGCGATCGACAGCCAGACCGAGCACGAGATCTTCGAGGCGCTGGACCGCGCGATCTCAGGCCGCACCACCTTCATCGTCGCGCACCGCCTCAGCACGCTGCGCCGCGCCGATCTCGTCATCGTCATGGACGACGGCCGCATCGTGCAGCGCGGCACCCACGAGGAGCTCATGCGGGTGCCCGGCCCGTACCGGCACGTTGCGAGCCTCCAGCTCGTCGACGCTGCGACGCTCGGCGACGAGACTCCGGCCGCGCCGGGGAAGGGAGGCGGGGCATGAAGGATCCGCGCTCGCTTCGGAATTTCATGATCATCCACCGTCCCGCGGTCGACGAGGACGAGGAGGACGCGATGCGTCCGCTGGACTGGGGGCTGATCCGCCGCATGTTCACGTACGCCGCAGACGTGAGGACGCGGGTCCGTGCGCTTCTGGTGCTCACGCTCATCCGCTCGATCCAGCTGCCTGCGCTGACCTGGGTGGTGAGTCTTGTGATCGTGGGGCCGATCGCGCATCGGCACGCCGCGGGCATTGCCGCGGGTGTCGTTGGATACGCGGTTCTCGCGCTGTTTACCGATGGGCTCTTCCACTTCCGGCAGCGGTACGCCCTGGAGATCGGCGAGACGGTCGTTCAGAACCTCCGCCAGGCGATCTTCGACCACGTGCAGGCGATGCCCATGGGGTTCTTCAACCGCGTCAAACTGGGCCGCATCCTCGGGCGGGTGACCAGCGACGTGGAGGCCCTGCGCATCGGCATCCAGGACGTCTTCTTCGTCACGGCGGTGCAGGGTGGCCAGATGCTGTTTGCGGCGGGAATCATGGCCTACTGCGACGTGCCGCTGTTCCTGGTGGTGCTGGCGATGGCGCCGCTGCTGTGGCTCATGAACCGGCGCTTCCACGGGCGGCTCAGCCACCGGTCGCGAGCGACGCAGGCGAGCTTCTCGCGAATCACCGCGACCATCGCCGAGTCGGTGAACGGCATCCGCGTGACCCAGGGGTTCGTGCGCGAGGAGACCAACGCGGGCCTGTTCCGCTCGCTGCTCGCGGACCATTCTCGGTACAGCGTCGCGCTGGCCCGCACCTCGGCGATCCTGCAGCCGCTGCTTGAGCTCAACAGCCAGTTCTTTGTCGCGGTGCTGCTGGTCTTCGGCGGCTGGCGCGTCTCGCACGGGGAGATGACGCTCGCGAGCCTCATCGAGTTCTTCTTCCTCGCGAACCTGTTCTTCTCGCCGATCAACGTCATCGGCAACCAGTACAACCAGGCGTTGGTGGCGATGGCGGGGGCGGAGCGGGTCTTCCGCCTGCTGGACACGGAGCCGGACTGGGAGGAGGCGCCGGGCATCCCCGACCTGCCGGACCCGAGGCCGGTGCGCGCGGGCGTGGAGGTGGAGTTTCGCGACGTGGGCTTCGCCTACGAGGCGGGCCGTCCCGTGCTCTCGGGGGTGAGCTTCCGCGCGGGGGCGGGGCAGACGGTGGCGCTCGTGGGGCACACCGGAAGCGGCAAGAGCACGGTGGTGGGCCTTGTATCCAAGTTTTACATTCCGACCGCGGGTTCGGTGCTGGTCGACGGCATGGACCTGCGCTCGGTCTCCTCGCGCTCGCTGCACCGCCAGATGGGAATGGTGCCGCAGCAGAACTTCCTCTTCACGGGCACGGTGCTCGACAACATCCGGCTGGCGCGCCCGGGCGCGACGGAGGCGGAGGTGCGCGACGTGGTGGCGCGCCTGGGCTGCCTGGACATGGTCGAGGCGCTTCCGCGCGGCCTGCACACGTCGCTGGGCGAGCGCGGCGCCGGCCTCTCGCAGGGGCAGCGCCAGCTCGTGTGCTTCGCCCGCGCCATGATCGCCGACCCGCGCCTGCTCATCCTCGACGAGGCGACCAGCTCGATCGACGGCCTCACCGAGGCGCGCCTGCAGACCGCGCTGGCCGAGCTGCTGAAGGGGCGCACGAGCTTCGTCGTCGCGCACCGCCTGTCGACCATCCGGGGCGCCGACCTGGTGCTCGTCATGGACGGCGGGCGTATCCTGGAATCGGGTACACACCAGTCCCTGCTGTCGTTGAACGGCCACTACGCGAGGCTGCATCGGCAGTTCGCGAGGGCGGACGCGGGGCCGTGATCCGCGGAGGGCCGGGTGTCAAGCTTTCGTAAAGCCCGATTCGCCCCTCGGAACTACGCGATTTTTCACTCGGCAAGAGGGCGTTTTTCGCTCTAGAACGCAGGTCGCTTAAAGTTTAAGCGAATCTCCAATCAACCCAACTATCACAATGGCCAAAAAATCCGCACGCAAACCCAACGCCCAGTTCATGAAGCCCGTGCAGCCTGATGCCGCCCTCGCCGCGGTCGTCGGCTCGAAGCCCCTCCCCCGCACCGATCTCACCAAGAAGCTGTGGGACTACATCAAGAAGAACGGCCTTCAGGACAAGAAGGACAAGAAGATGATCAACGCCGACGCCGCCCTCAAGGCGGTGTTCAACGGCAAGTCGAAGGTCAGCATGTTCGAGATGACCAAGCTCGTCTCGGGCCACGTTTCCTGATTTTTCACTTTTCCACCCGAACCGCCGGTGCCTTCGCGCCGGCGGTTTTTTTGCGTCCCGGACCCGGCTTGCGCGCCGGCGGCGGGGCCGGCAGCGTGATGGGCTCCACCGATGAGTCCGACCGATACGACCACAGCCCGTCAGGGCGGGCACGCGCGAGCGATCGCGATGCTGTTGCTTGCGAACCTGTTCTGGGGGTTGAGCTTCCCGACGATCAAGGCGATGACCCTGGAGCTGGCCCGGCTGGCGCCCGGCAGCGGTTCGGCGTTCATCACGGCCATGAGCGTGGCGCCGCGCATGCTGATGGCTGCGGCGGTGCTGCTGGTGCTGCAGGCCCGTGGCCTGGGGCGGACGACCGCGTTGGAGCTCAGGCAGGGCGTGCAGCTCGGCCTGTTCGCGGCGGGTGGCATGATGCTGCAGAACGACGGGCTGCAGTTCACGGCCGCATCCACCTCGGCGTTTCTCACCCAGTTTTACGCGATCCTGATCCCCGTCTATCTTGCGGTGCGCCGGCGGCGCAATCCCGGCGCGCTGGTGTGGATCTGCTGCGCGCTCGTGATGGCGGGATCCGCGATCCTGGGGCGCTTCGACTGGCTCGAGTTGCGCCTGGGCCGGGGCGAACTCGAGACGCTGGCCAGCTCCCTGTTCTTCATGGGGCAGATTCTCACCCTGGAACAGCCGCGGTTCCTGGGAAACCGGCCCGAACGCATCACGCTCGTGTTGTTCGCGACCGAGGCCCTGGTG
>JAJXYI010000685.1 GCA_021780625.1 bacterium
GACGCCGCCGGCGTCGTCAGGAGCGCCCAGCCCTTCGTGCTCCCGCCGGGAAACAGGTCGACGGGAGTGCTCCAGGCAAAAGTGGAGGCAGCCAAGGCGAGAAACGCCCAGCTGAACGATAGAATGTGCCGCAGACGGGATGTGGGCTTTGTCAAAGGATCCATCGGAATGATTCGGTCTTTTGTGCTGAATCGAACGGTAGGGCCGAGAACGCAACGGACCGGTTTAGCCAATTCTGTCAAGGCGGCCTGACACTCCCCTGCGGACATTTTCCCGACCTGGCTCCAACGACTGCACGTTGCCGAAACGATTCCGCCACGTCATGGCACGGATGGTACATCGGCCTCGGGAAAAAATATTAGAAGTTCGATGGTCAGCTGCAAAAAATGCTGCGTCGCATCTTTTCCAGGCTGGCAGGGATCTCTTAATTGACCGGCAAGACGTTGGTAAAAAGATAGATGCAAATATGTCATGTATTCGGCGGCGAAGTCGAATCGGGCGGCCCGATTACGACCGAGTCCGTCCAAAATGTCATCGGCAGCGAGTCAAAATGATCGTAATACGATCTATTTAGGTCGCGATACTTGACGTCGGAAGCGGTGCATCCCATAAACCCGCGCCACCCCAGCCTAACCAGCTTCATCCATGTTACCCAGACACTTGTGTGTGTTAGGAGCGGCCGCATGCCTGCTCCTGTGCTGCAGCTGCGCGTCCACCTCCGACGCGCGCCTGACAAACCCCAACCAGCCGGGTCCCGCCCTGGGCTCCGCGGTCGGCACGGCTGCCGGCGCGGTGGCAGGCAACGTGGCCGCCATTCCGGTGGCGGCCGCCGAGGGTGCCGCCAAAGCCGCAAAGGCGCCTTTTGACCACGAAAAGCGGGTGATACGCACCTGGAAAACGGAGGTCACGCCGGACGGACGTACGATCCAGGTGCCGGTGGACGTGGAGGTCGACCAATACGGGCGCCCCATCGCCCAGTGAGTTCAGGTCCAGCGTCTTTTTCGCCATGAAGAATGCCCTGCTCCTCATCCTCTGCCTGCTCGGCGCAAGCCTGCTCGCGCAGTCGGTAGAACACGACACCTCCGTCGATCCTGCACGGGTCGAGACACGGACCTACAAGACCAAGGACGGTCGCATGGTGACGGAAAGGGTCACGACCACGCGCATCAAGGAAACGGATACCGTGACGCCAGCCTCCCATTTCAAGGCTGCGCTTTTCATCAATAACCGGGCTGGCGCGAAGTTCGACGCCGCCATGGCTCCGTTCGAGGACCTGGTGACTGGAAAGGTCACCGACAAGGGGTTTGAGGTGTTGAGCCGAGAGGTGATCACGGATTCCATGCGGTCGTTTGATTCGCAGGTGGCCTCGTCGCGCCGCGACCCGAACGGCCTGGATGCGCAGCTTACCGAGGGTTCCTCGGCTCTGCGTCTCGCGCAAGGTCTCGGTGCCGATTACCTGTTGGTCGCCTCGATCACATCGATTGGAACCAAGGAGCGGGCCATCGATGCCTACGGGGTCAAGATGATCACCAAGGACACTACCATGCGGGTGTCCTACAAGATTCTCGACGGCCATACGGGCGGTTCGATCACCGCGGGCACCTTCGCGGTCACCGCATCGTCACGGCAGTCCGCGAATGCGGTCGAGAAGGATGATGATGTCTACAACGAGCTTCTGGACCAGGCCTCCACGAAGATCGCCGACAGCCTGGAGACGAAGGTCGCCGACAATCGAATCCGGCCTCCGTCAGAGGCGCCGTCTGCGGTCCGGTTCACCGTGAAAGCCGAGGCCGCCGACCTCATGATTCCCGACGTGCGGATCGGCGCTGATCGCACGGTGTCGATTTCCGACAATTCGTTGAAGGTCGCCCCGGTCGCCGCCACCGTGGAGATCGACGGGGTCGCTGTCGGCACCGCGCCCGGTTCTTTCTCGGTTGCTCCCGGCTTTCACAAGCTCCGGGTATCCCGAGAGGGTTTCGTTTCCTGGGAACGGACGATCAATGCGGTGGACGGCCAGAGCCTGACGGTGGCGCTGCGACTGTCGGAGGCCCAGTATCAGCGTTGGAAGGACGCGACCGCGTTCATCAACGGGCTTAAGAATGGAGCCAAACTCACCGACGCCCAGGTGAAGGTTCTCGAAGGGGCTGGGAAGATGCTCGAGCAGAGCGGATTCAAGGTGAACACGAAGGACGCCCCGGGCGCGGTCTACCACTCGATCTTTTAACAGCGAATCCACTATGAAGACCTGGTGCCTCTTTGCCCTCTGCGGGGTGCTGGCCGCGATCAGCCGCGGCCAGCCAGTAGCCCCGCATATGAAAAAAATTGCGATCAGCGACGTGAAGGCGACCCCCGCCGTCGTGGCTGCTGCGGCAAAGGCCGGCTGCAGCAATTCGCTGGACCGGGTGGTCCAGTCGGTCGACAGCCAGCTGATCGACAGCGTGCATAATACGCGGAAGTTCGACGTGATCGCCCGGTCCGATCTCCAATCCTTGCTGAAGGAAGCGGATTTCGCCGGTGGTTCATTCAAGATCTCCG
This sequence comes from bacterium, assembly GCA_021780625.1. The sequence goes on from JAJXYI010000685.1 coordinate 2,536, forward strand.
GCGTCGATTACCTGCTCGTCACCACCATCGACGACTTCCAGGACTACCAGGAGACTCGTGAGTTCAAGGCTCTCGGGAAGAGCGCTTCATGGCGAGTGATCCGGCTCGCCGCCGTCGGAAAGATCTACGACGCGTCGAGCGGGAAGCTGATCGAATCCGCCAACTTTCCGCTGGAGATCCGTGATCAGACCGAGAACGTCGCCGACGCAAAAAACGGCGACCTTAGCGACGCGCTCCTTCACGACATCACCTCCCAGCTTACGGTTGCCATCTCCAACCGGATCGCGGACGTCATTTTTCCGGCGCGAATCATTGCCAGGATGGACCAGGAGGTGACCATAAACCGGGGCGAAGGCACCGGTTTTTCCGTTGGCCAAGTCTGGGCGGTTTTTGCCCAGGGGCAGGAGCTTGTCGACCCCGACACGGGAGCCTCGCTCGGACGCGAGGAAGTGCAGGTGGGCAAGGTCCAGGTGGTCCGCATCACACCGAAGACTACTGTCGCTCGCGTGCTCGAGGACACCGGCATTCAGAACGGCGCGATCCTCAGACCGTTGTCGAAATAGCACGGCGGCACCCAGCCGGCTCCGGGATTCTCCAGCCATGAAAACATATACCCCGATCCTCGCAGTCGCCGCCGCCTTCGTGATGGCGGGCTGTCAGAACTATACCGCGCAATCGGCCGACTTTTCCTCGGCCTGGCACACGGGCCGAGTCCAGGCGGCGGCCTCCGAAGTGCAGAAGAAGGCCTCGGACAACAAGGACAACAAAGACACTGTGATCTGGAACCTCGAGCTCGGGACTGCGCTGAGGACCGAGGCGATGGCCGATCTCCCTCCTCCGGCTGATCCGAAGGCCGCTCCAAGCACACCCATGGGTGCCGGCTCTGGAACGCTGCCGACCATTGCCGACCCCTCGAACCAGTATCTCAAGGACAGCCTGACGGCATTCGAACGCGCCGCGGATCAGATCCGCAAATACGACGACCAGGCCAAAGTCCATGTGGGGAGCGAGGCCGGAGCGCTGATGGTCAACCTTGCCCAGCTGCCCTACACTGGACGCGGGTGCGACAGAATCATGCTCCACGTGTACGCTGCACTCGACTACATGTCGCTCGGGAATTCCGACGCCGCCCGTGTCGAGTTGCACAGGGTCTATCAAGCCCAGGTTGACGCCAAGGATGCAAACGAGAAGCGCATCGCGGAATCCCAACGCCTGGCTGCCGAGGCTGCCAAGAACGGCAGCAAAAACCAATCGGGGCAAAAGGCTGTTTTCGATGCATCAGCCGCGCAGAAGAACCCCGCTGTCAATGCCGCCTTGTCCGATGTCGATCGCGAGACCTCCGGGTTGATCTACCAAGGCTACGCAAACTACGTGAATCCCTACGCAGTGTTTCTCGACGGGCTGTTCTTCATGACCAACGCCTCCGGTCCGTCTGACACCGAACACGCCCGGAAGTCCTTCGAACGCCTCGCAGGCATGACGCAAAACGATTTTGTGAAGGAGGATCTCGCGACCGCCACCGATGCCGCTAATGGTCGGAATCCCGAGAATCTGACCTACGTCGTTTTCGAGACGGGAAGCGCGGCTTCCCTGCAGGAGTGGAAGCTGGCGGTGCCGGTTCCAGTCGACCAAAACAAGATCGTCGTCGCGACTGTCGCGCTGCCGCGTTTGAGGGTCGACAACACGTTTGCACCCTATCTCGACGTGAGTGCTGCGGGAACGACGACGCGCACCGAGCTGCTCTGCAACATGGATGCCGTCATCGCCCAGGACTTCCACAACGAGTGGCCTTCGATCCTGACGAAATCGCTCATCTCGACCGGGCTCAAGGCGATCCTGAATTACCAGACACAGAAGCAGACTTCGAATTCAGGCGGTGGATACGCTCAGCTGTTCGCGTCCCTTGCGATGAACATCTATTCGATGGCCTCGACCATCGCGGACACGCGTTCCTGGACCACGTTGCCCAAGCAGTTTCAGTACTGTCGGATCGTGACGCCCCCGGACCGTACCATCACCGTGTCGGCACCCGGTTGTCAGCCACATATCGTCAAGCTCAAGGCCGGAAAGGTGAACCTGGTGGTCATTCGCAATATCGCTCCCGGACTTCCGGAGTTTGTCGACCAGGCGGTCCTCAGCATCTGAACGCCGGACGTCCCAGGTATTGGTAACGCCAATTCTTCGATTGTTATGCGAAATCTAATCCTATTCGTGGCCATGGCGATGGCCGCAGGCGCAGGCTGCCAGAACGTGAACAGCGTCGAGCGCGCCGTTCCCGTGGCAAGTCCGAGCTACGTTTCCGACAAGCGTATCATCACCGACTATACGCTGGCGAAGTCTCTCGCCATCGTGTCGGTGTATCAGACCACGGTCAGCGGCAACCTGCTCAAGATCCAGGTGCAGGTCGAGAACCTGTCCAGCCGCACCAACAACCTTCGCTACCGAATCCAGTGGACCGACCGCGACGGCATGGTCGTCGACTCGCCGCTCGATGTCTGGAAGCCGCTGACCCTGCAGGGCCGCGAGCGCAGCTCGGTGTCGGGCGTCGCTCCGACCCCGGCCGCCGTGGACTTCACCATTAAGTTCCAGGAAAGCTGATCTCGTCCCAAAAATTCGACTCGCCTTAGACCCAAAATGAAACTGCGCCATATCGCCATTGCCTCCGCCGTTTCGGCGGCGGGATTCCTCCTCGCGGGCTGCGAGACCTCGACCCAGGTCACTCCGGTCGATCCTGCTGCCAACAACATCATCAATTCGTCCCAGATTTCTCCGGGTGAATGGGCCCAGGCTGCGGACAAACTTGTCGCAAACCTGTTTGCATCAGGCGTGCTCGACCGCGCGCCACAGAAGCCCGCCATCATGGCCGTGTCGCGAATCGTCAACGACACGCAGGAGCAGATCGATACCGATTCGCTCGTGAAGAAGATCCGCGTCGCCCTCAACCAAAGCGGCAAGGTGCTCACGACCACCACGCTCGGGCTGGGTGGCAAGGCTGAGGACCCGCTCGCAAAGGAGGCGGCCGAATACAATCAATTCATGGCCGGTCAGAAGGAACAGTCTCGCATGCCGTACTACACCCTTTCGGGAAAAATCATCGAGGACCGGATACGCAGAGGAAACAACACCCAGGTAACCTATACGTTCCAGCTTTCGTTGACGACGGTCTCCGACGGATTGGCCGTCTGGGAGTCAGAGCAGCAGATCGCGAAGGTGGCGCATAGACCGGCTGTGAGTTGGTGACACGCGATGGCCCTGCTCTGCGGGGCTTTTCTGTCGGGTTTAGTCCCCGGTCATCCGGGCGAGGGGCTGGGCTGTCGACACGCGTTTCCGAAAGGGTCGGCGTCCAGCGATCCGATTTCTGGGTATTGCATGACGGGCCTGGAATGTCGTGCGACCCGGTACCGCTTATTCCCCTCCACCTGGTCAGAACGTGGGCTCTAGGGATTTTTATATTGCTCATCGTCGGCATTCGATTCCGCGGACTGTCCTCGGGTCTTGGCGCAGGGATCGGGCTATCGGATGAGGCCGACGGCGTCTTGATTAGGCCGGTGCGCCCCTTCTCAAATTCTACTCCTTGCACTTGGGGCCCAGTGTGGTCGCCCTGATTCAGGGTGGTGGTGCCATTCCGGGGCAACGGAGGTCGCTGCCCAAAAACCTCAGGTTTGAAGTGGGCGATCTCATTGGCCGCGGCGCCGGTTGATTTATGCTCGGGTTCTACCTGCTGGCCGGTTGTGCCGGGCAGGTACCACCCCTCCATGACCCGATTGCTTCGCATCTTTGCCATGTCCGCGTTGGCTACCTGTTTCGTTGGCGCTACTGTAATTCGGGCCGCCGCCCCCCGTCTTTGCTCTCCGCGAGACGGCGCCGTCGTATCGAACAACACCCCTTCGCTCGGTTGGACGCCCGTCGCTGCCGGGTCGATTGAGATCTGGATCGATGGGGCCCGCGTGGCCACGCTGGCGGGCGACGCCACGCGCTACGTGCCGTTTCCACTCTCGTTTGGTGCACACCACTGGAAGGTAATCTCCGTTTCCGGCGCCAACAGGGTCAGCTCCGAAGTCTCAACGTTCACCGTCAGCGACCGCCCTCTCGCGGACCTGCCACCCGATGCGCTGCTGCTGCGTCGCTCCTGGTTCGTTCAGTCCTCGATTACGGCCGGCATGGACGGCGCCCGCCTCTCGTCGCCCGGCGTCGATGATCGCGGCTGGGCCGAGACTTCGATCCCCGCCACCGTGCTCACGGCCCTGGTCCGAAACGGAGTGTATCCAAATCCTTACGTGGGCCTGAATGCCACACATATTCCGGACGCCTGCGATGCCTTCAACCGGGCCCGCGATCTCCTGCGGTACAGCCACATCCCCGGACATAATCCCTGGGAGCGTCCGTACTGGTTTCGCACGACCTTCAGCCTGCCGGCAAATTACGTCGGAAAACGCGTCTGGCTTACCTTCGACGAAATCAATTATCGCGCCGACGTGTGGCTTAATGGCGTTCAGATCGCAGGCCAGTCCACGATGGTGGGCATGGAACGCCAGTTTCGATTCGACGTGACATCGGCCGTGCGCGCCACGGGCGAAAACGTCCTCGCCGTCGCCATCCACCCTCTCGACAACCCGGGCGAACCCTCGGCGCCCGCGATCACGCCCCTCGGCGATCCGGGTCAGAACATGGGGACGGACGCGAAGATCAGCGTGAACTACGCGAAATGGGACACCGTCGGCTGGGACTGGCAGCCTTCGGTCCCCGACCGGGACATGGGGATCACCCGCGACGTGTATCTTTCGGCCACCGACGATCTTCTCATCACTCATCCCTACGTCGGTTCCGACCTCGATCCGTCTGATCTGTCGAAGGCGGAACTCCGAATCTCCTTCACGCTGGTCAATGTCTCGAGCCGGACCGAGGACGGCTCTGTGCGGGCCACGATCTCCGACGAACGCGGACGATCGTTTCAGGTGACGCAGGCCTTCCGGGTTCCCGCCCGCGGACGCACCAGGATTGTCTGGACGCCCGCGGATCTTCCGGCGCTGACGGTGCACGACCCGCAGCTCTGGTGGCCGGCCGGTCTCGGGGCGCACCCTCTGTACTCGCTCCGGCTCGAGGCGACGACCGCCTCGGGCGCCTGCGCCCGTGCTTCGGTTCGATTCGGAATTCGAAGAGTGGATACGCAGATCGATCCGATCACCCATTCCCGGATCTTTCGCATCAACGGCCGGCGGGTCTTCCTTCGCGGCGGAAATTGGGTCGACGATATGATGCTCAACTGGACGGCCGCCCGGTATCGCGACGAGATCGACCTCGCCCGGCATGCGCGCCTGAATTTTCTCCGGGTCTGGGGGCCGACTGGAGTCCCGCCCGATGCCTTCTTTGACGAGGCCGACAGGCAGGGGGGCCTGATCCAGCAGGATTTTCTGAGCGACAACTGGGGCACCTTTCACAACGCCCCGGGGAACGCGCCTCCGCTGGAAATCGCGAAGGCGGCCACGTCCGCCATCATCCGCAAGCTGCGCAATCACCCATCGCTCATCATCTGGTGTGGCGGAAACGAAGGCCCGAACCCGCGAGAGGCACTGATACGCGACAGCCTGCTTCCGACCCTCGACCCGTGGGGCGGACGATTCTATCTGAGGGCCTCGAACGACGACGGTTTCATGGGTGGAGGTCCCTATCAGAATCTTCCCCCGGAGGCGTATTTCGGCCATCCCAAGCTCATCGGCCTGAACAGCGAAGTCGGTCCGAGCGGGGTTCCCGAATGGCAGAGCCTCCGCCAATTTGTCGACCTGCCGCCGAAATCCTGGGCCGCCGGCCGGTTTCCGCTCGACGGTGAGTGGGCGTTTCACAACGCGACGGACAGGCCTTCGCCGGACACGCGGAAGTTTTCGGACTTCGACGACATCCTCCGACGCCGGTACGGTGCGCCGGCAGGCTCGGACCTGGCCGCGGTCCGCGGTTATGTCGAACGCGCCCAGATGTTGGACTACGAAACCTATCGGGCGGTCGCGGAGTCGTTGAACCGGACGCGTTGGACCCGATCCACCGGCTTCGCCCTCTGGAAATACAACTCGAGCTGGCCGAGTCTCGTCTGGCAGATCGTCGATTGGTATCAGGACTGCAACGCCGGGTTCTACGCGATGCGCAAGGCAGGCGAGCCGGTCCACGTTCAGTTTGATCCCAATGACCGAACGCTCGCGATCGTCAACCGCACCGACCACCCCGTCCAAGACGCGGTGCTCGAGGCTGAGCTGTTCGACAGTTCGATGCGACGGATCTGGCGCAGGGATGCGGCGATCGCGGCGCCTCCGGATGCGACGACGGTCTCCGATTGGAGCGTTCCCAACCGCCCGGGCATCACCTTCCTCAGGCTCTTCCTCCGAGATTCACGAGGCGGCGCGATTGCCGACAATCTGTATTGGTTGAGTCCCGACAACGATTTCGCGGCGCTCGCCACGATGACGGGCGCGAGGCTGGTGTCGCACTTTGAAGAACCTCCGGTGCCGGGCCGCCCCGCGCATGTCGTGATCGAGAATCGGGGCACCGGGCCGGCCCTGCTCGTGCGGGTCAGGCTCGT
>JAJXYI010000449.1 GCA_021780625.1 bacterium
TCTTTAAGGACGGCACCGATCTCTACTGGGCCCGCAGCCGGGTGCTCGAGTACCTCAACGGACTCCAGGGCAGCCTGCCCGCCGGGGTGACGCCACACCTCGGCCCCGACGCCACGGGCGTGGGCTGGGCGTTCATGTACTCGCTCAATTCGAAGAAACACGACCTCGCCGATCTCCGGTCGATGCAGGACTGGTACCTCCGCTACCAGCTCTCGAGCGTCGAGGGAGTGTCCGAAGTCGCCTCCGTGGGCGGTTTCGTGAAACAGTACCAGATCACCGTCGATCCCGTGCGGCTCCGCGCGTATAACCTGTCGCTCGAGGACGTCGACCGCGCGGTGCGCCGAAGCAACGGCGAGATCGGAGGTCGGTCGATCGAAATGGCGGAGAAGGAATTCATGGTCCGCGTCCGCGGCTACCTCCGGGGCGTCGACGACATCCGCAAGATCGTTGTCGGCCTCGGCCCCGACGGGTCCCCCGTGGAACTCCATCAGGTCGCCCACGTCCAGGTCGGCCCCGACATGCGCCGCGGCATCGCCGACTACGACGGACGGGGCGAGACGGTCGGCGGTATCGTCGTCGTCCGCTACGGCGCGGATGTCCGCACCGTCATCAACGCCGTGAAGCAGCGCTTGGACGAGGCGATGAAGAGCCTCCCTCCGGACGTCCACTACTCGGTCGTGTACGACCGGACGGAGCTCATCAACCGGGCCGTCGACACGCTCTCGCACAAGCTCATCGAGGAAAGCATCGTCGTGGCCCTCGTCTGCGCCGCCTTCCTGCTCCACCTGCGCAGCGCGATGGTCGCCATCGTCATCCTCCCCGTCGCCGTGCTTGCCGCCTTCGCGATCATGTACAGCCAGGGGCTCAGCGCGAACATCATGTCGCTCGGCGGTATCGCCATCGCAATAGGCGCGATGGTCGACGCCGTGATCATCATGATCGAAAACGCCCACAAGCATCTGGAGCACGACGCTGGCAAAAAGCCGCACTGGGAAATCATCCGGGATGCCGCCGTCGAGGTCGGGCCAACGCTCTTCTATTCGCTGCTCGTCATCACCGTCTCGTTCCTGCCCGTGTTTACGCTGCAGGAACAGGAGGGCCGTCTATTCAAGCCTCTCGCCTTCACGAAGACCTATTCCATGGGCGCGGCCGCGCTGCTCTCGATCACGCTCGCCCCCATCCTCATGGGCTTCTTCATCCGGGGAAAGATTCCCTCGGAGGAACGCAATCCGATCAACCGCCTCCTGGTCTGGCTCTACCACCCGCTCCTCGACTGGGTCATCCGCTGGCGCCGCTGGGTGATCGCGGTGTCCGCCGTCCTGGTGCTGTGGGTCTTCTTCCCGTGGAACGCGCTCGTCGTCCGCCACCTGCCCGAAGGCCGGCTGCGCAACGCCGCAACCGCGGTCGGGCGGGCCTTCCCCTACCAGCACCTTGGCTCGGAGTTCATGCCTCCCCTCTACGAGGGCGACCTGCTCTACATGCCGACCACCTTCCCGGGCATCTCACCCACGAAGGCCCGCGAGCTCATCCAGCAGACCGACCGAATCATCATGGGTTTTCCGGAGGTGAAATCGGTATTCGGAAAGATCGGTCGCGCCGAAACCGCCACGGATCCGGCGCCTCTCGACATGGTTGAATCGACGATCCAGCTGAAGCCCGAGTCCGAATGGCCCGACGTCGACATCCGCGACGCCTCCGGCCGCGTGATCGCCCACCGGCCGCGCACGGTCGACGAACTCGTGTCCGCCATGAACGGCGCCATCCGCTTTCCAGGTCTTACCAACGCGTGGACCATGCCCATCCGCACGCGCATCGACATGCTCTCGACCGGCATCAAGACGCCCGTGGGGATCAAGGTCTCCGGCCCCGATCTGTACGAACTGGAAAAGATCGGCGGACGCCTCGAAGGACTCATTCGCGGGGTGCCCGGCACCGTGAGTGTGTTCTCCGAACGCGCCACCCAGGGCAACTACGTCCAGATCGATATCAACCGCGACGCAATCGCCCGCTACGGGCTGACCATCGGAGACGTCCAGGACGTCATCGGCGCCGCGCTGGGCGGCATGCCGCTGACCACCACTGTGGAAGGCCTCGAGCGCTATTCGGTGATCGTTCGTTACGCCCGCGATTTCCGCAATAGCCCGGAGGCGCTTCGCAACCTCTCCGTGCCCGTGCACGTCGCCGGCTCCAAGGGTCCGCTCGCGCAGGTCCCGCTCGGCGAACTCGCCACCATCCACATCACCTCCGCCCCCATGTCGATCAAGAGCGAGGGCGGCATCCCGACCTCGTGGGTCTACGTGGACGTCCAGACCTCGGACATAGGCGGCTACGTGCGCCGTGCGCAGGCTGTCGTGAATGCCGCGATCCGCGACGGGCAGATCAAGGTCCCCGCCGGCTATTCGATCGTCTGGAGCGGGCAGTACGAATACATGCAGCACGCCGACGCGCGCCTCCGCATCGTCATCCCGCTCACGCTCCTCGCGATCATGTTCATCATCTACCTGAACACGAAATCGTTCATCAAGCTCTCGATCGTGATGCTCGCCGTGCCCTTCTCGCTGGTGGGCGCCTTCTGGATGCTCTTCCTCTGCCACTATAACCTGAGCGTCGCCGTGTGGGTCGGCATCATCGCGCTGGCAGGCCTCGACGCGGAAACGGGCGTCGTGATGCTGCTGTACCTCGATCTCGCCTACGACGAGTGGAAACAGTCCGGCCGCCTGCGCACGCCGGGCGACCTGCGCGACGCCATCTACCACGGTGCCGTGAAACGCGTTCGTCCGAAGGCCATGACCGCCGCCGTGATCATCGCCGGCCTGCTTCCGATCCTCTGGAGCAACGGTGCCGGCGCCGACGTGATGAAGCGCATCGCAACCCCGATGGTCGGCGGTGTCGTCACATCCACGCTCATGGAGCTCATGGTCTATCCGGCGATCTTCTACGTCTGGCGCTCCCGGGCTCTTCGCAGCAAGGCACCCGAGTCTCCCACCTCCGGGCCCACTCCGGTCCCCGCGGATCGATGAGCAGGCTCCGCGCCCCCAGCCGGCCAAGGCTCGGGGGCCGGGCCGCGAGGGCCCTAAGCAATTGATCGAACGCCAGTCACAGAGTCGCGGTAGTCGCGTTCCCAGTACGACTTATCAGCACGGCTTCAGCGTCCGAACATCGCGCTACTCGCTCGCCCTCCACCAAAAAAACCCTTGCGACGCCCGGAGGCCCACCCGTAGCCTCGCCCTTCGGCTTTTCCATATCACCATGATCGTTACCACCGCTCAGTTGTTCAAACACGCCTACGGCAAGTACGCCGTCGGCGCCTACAACATCAATAACGCCGAGCAGGCCATGGGTCTGTTCAAGGGCTGCATCGATTCCAAGGCCCCCTTCATCATCCAGATCTCCAAGGGCGCCCGCAAGTACACGGACAAGCGGATGCTGGAGGCGATCATTCGCGCCGCCGACTCCATTTTCCCCGAGGCCATCTTCGCGGTGCATCTGGACCACGGTGACGAGGAGACCTGCTACGACTGCATCAACTCCGGCTTCTACAGCTCGGTGATGATCGACGCCTCCCACGACCCGTTCGACCAGAACGTCGCCATCACGAAGCGCGTCGTCGAGGCCGCCCACAAGAAGGGCATCTCCGTCGAGGCCGAGCTCGGAAAGCTGGGCGGCGTCGAGGAGGACATCAAGGTCGAGGACGGTCACGCCACCCTCACCAACCCCGAGGAAGCCCAGCTCTTCGTCAAGCAGACCGGCTGCGATTCCCTCGCCTGCGCCATCGGCACCAGCCACGGCGCCTTCAAGTTCAAGGGCAAGCAGTCCCTGCACTTCGACGTCCTCCAGAAGATCAAGACCCTCATGCCGAACTACCCGCTCGTGATGCACGGTTCCTCCTCCGTCCCGAAGGACGAGGTCGATCGCATCAACAAGGCCGGCGGCACGATCAAGGACTCTTCCGGCGTCGACGTGAACGAGTACCTGCCCGCCGCCAAGCTCGGCGTCACCAAGATCAATATCGACACCGACGGCCGCCTGGTCTGGACCCGCGTTCACCGCGAGTTCTTCCGCGACAAGCCCGCCGAGTTCGATTTCCGTCCCGTCGGCAAGACCTTCATGGACGAGTACGCGAAGTTCATCGCCTCCCGCAATCAGCTGCTCGGTTCCGCCGGCCAGCTCGAGGATCTTCGCAAGAGCCTCGCCGCCAAGTAAGCGGATCGCTCCCATTTCAAAACCGGCGCCCCTCAGGCGCCGGTTTTTTTTCGCCCGCTCCTGTTCACTCCTCGCGCGCGGCGTCAAGGGTCCGTTCGATCCGCCGATCCGGCACCAGCCAGATCAACGCCACCGAGACAAAGATCGCCTGCGAGATCCATGGGTCCACAAAGGCCATTCCAATCGCCGACGCATAAAGCAGCGGCGATGCCTTGCCCTTGATGTCCCTCCCCACCGCCCGGGCCAGCAGCGACTCCCGCCCCTGGCTCCGAATGATCGCCGTCTGCAGCATCCAGTAGGCGATCGCCGCCATCATCAGCACCACACCGTATGCCGCCGTCGGGGTCGACGCGTAGTGCCCCTTGCCCATCCAGTCCGTGACAAACGGAAACAGCGAAAGCCAGAACAGCAGGTGAAGGTTGGCCCAGAGAACCCCTCCCCGCACGTGCTTCGTGGCGTGAAACATATGGTGGTGGTTGTTCCAATAGATGCCGACGTACACGAAGCTCAGCACGTAGCTGAGCAGCTCGGGCAACAGCGGTCTCAATGCCCGCAGGCTCGGTTCGTGCGGCGCGTTCAGGCTGAGCACCATGATCGTGATGATGATGGCAAGCACGCCGTCGCTGAAGGCTTCCAGTCGGCTTTTGGGCATGTCGAGTGTGGCTTGGCAGGAGTCAGGTCTTCGATGGGCCCGTCACTCCTCGATCAACAGCGCTGCCGCGGTCGGTGAAGTGATGGACAAATCTTCCTTGGGGCAATGGGAACCAAACGGTTGCCACGTTCATCGCGGACTTCAAGCAGGGCGCCGCGATTGCCGCCGGCTGTCCCCTACCGGCGATCATCGTTGGCGGAGCGATCCATCGACTCCGTGGTCCAATCGCTCCGGCGCACGAAGGTGTCTTCGATCTCGTTCTTAAGCTCCTTCTCGCCCGCATGGTCGCCGGCTTTTCCGAGTCGGTCCGCAAAGTCCATCAACGACGCCTGGTCGCGCTTCCGCTTCTTCTCGGCATACATCAGCGCCGCGTAATTGAACACGTGTCCGTCTATCCGATACGGATCCTGCCACTTCGTGCTCGCGCCCGGGAACTCCTTCCGCAGCAGCGCGGAGAATTCGCTCCGCGTATAGATCTGGCGCTGGGTGAACGCGGGCGTCCGCTCGCCGAACACTTTGACCTTCGGCATCAGCGTCGCTCCTTCAGGGATCGGCTTTGCCGTTCCCACGGATCCATGAGGATCAAACTTCGGCAGGCCCGCCCGGATTTCGGAAGCGACCGAGTGAGCCTCCGGCTTTCCAGCCACCTTTGCCCCATCCACTCGCGGGCGCGCAGGCTGCTCGCCTGTCGGATCGGCCGCGCCCAGCAGGCACAGCGCCGTGCCCAAAGCCAAGAGGACCGATGTACCGAATCGCGCGCCTCCCCAACCCACCCGAGGCGCATTCACAGCCATTCGACGCGGTCGCTGGTCTGAAATGGGTTCAGGGCACATCATGGAAGTCTTGGCTTCGGCAGGATGGGTCCCGCACCGGGCGATCAGGTTCCTCCCCTGATGTATGCGCCCGGAAACTCCCCGCCTAAATTCGACGATTGGATGGAACAGAAGCCAACGAAGGGAACGAAGGACAAACCGCTGACCAGCGAATTGAGTGCGTTGATTGATTCACCGTTCGGGCGCGTGGATATTGGCTCGGCGAGTTCGTGCAATCGCTTGGCTCGGCCTTCTTGGTTATCTTCGTTTCCTTCTGTTCACTACGTTTTCTAGGCTCAGTGCCGCGCCGGCGGCGCCCAGTTCGGCCCCTCGTAGGTTTTCAGCAGCGACACCACCCGCGCATAGTCCGCCTTCGCCTGCGCAAGCATCTTGGCCTGTTGGGCGCGGATCTCCGCAAGGCGATCGGCCGATGCCTGATCGCCTGGTTCCGTCCGCAGGCGGCTGTTTTCCCGGACGTGATCCTCCGCCTCGTCCAGTACGCTCGTCACCCGCTTGAGCTCGTGTTCGAGCCCCATGCGAATGACCGCCCCGACTGTCTTGCCGTCAATCTCCTGGAGCATCGTCGCGTCCACGCTGGCTCCGCCACTTGCCGTGTGATCAATCTGGATCGCGAGCTTCAGCTCCTGCACCGCCTCGTCGAAGTCCTTCCACTGCTTCGGCGTCAGGTCGTAGCCGACGTCCCCTCTCCACATGTCGAAATCCACCTGACTCCCCGCGTGAACCGTCTTCTTCAACGGATCCGATGGTGAACAGGCCGACAGTGCCAGACAGGCGAGCGAGAGGGCGAACGAGACTAGGAATTTGCGCTTCATGGGAGGAGTGGGAACTCCATTCACGAACCCGCAACGACGGCAGTCAACATCGGCAACACCTCGATCCTGAAGCCGGTACCAGGGCGCATCACCGGATCGTCCTTCCACATCACCGCTGGATCGACGTCGTCGTCCAGTCGGATGACGCCGATGCCCAGGGGCCACGCGGGATCGGCCACCGGACCGAACACCACGACATTTCCCTTCGCCATCCAGGAGCGCCAGTAGGCGGAGTGCTCCTGCATCATCGTTCGCTCCGCTGCAGTCATGTCCTGCATGAACGTCGCTCGCGGAGCCAGCAGACGGACCAGATAATATTTCATCCTGAGCCAGGTGGGTGGATTGAAGACCGTGAAAGGAGTAAAGGACAACAGGTCGATCAGGCGTCCGCGACGTCCGTGAGCACAGGCTTGATGTCGATGATCGGCGTGCCATCGAAGGCCTCGAGATTGTCCACCTCGAGCCTGACGGTGTCGACGATCGCCCGGATGCGCACACGATGCAGGCCAATGGGATTCGGGCGGCTCGGCGAGCGGGTGCTGAAGACTCCCTTGAGCGGCTTCGTCCGGTCTCCCCTCGGATGGACGCTCAGGACGCTTCGATCCGAGCGATCCAGCCAGGTCAGCACGATGATCTCGTCCCCGGGCTGCAGATCGGCCAGCGCAGGCCTGACGGACTCGTTCAAATGCAGCCAGGCCACGGGCGACCCCTCGTAGCCCTGTTTGGGTGCGGAGATGCGGTCGCGAAGAGGCGACACGATCCGCCCAATCGGCGTCACCTGGAACGAGAGATCGTTAGTCTGGGTGGAAGGCATGTGATTACGAAAGGATCATCGGAGTTGGAGGCGTCCCTGCCTCGTGTGCGCTTCCGTCCATGGAGAATGAAATGAGAGACAAATCCCGAGTCGTCTGCATTCAACATGCGAAGTATTCCCAGCACCATCGCACGTCTCCCCGGCGACATCAGTTCGATCGCTTGGTTTCCAAGCAGAAACCGCACCCGGTCCTCCCAGAATTCCACCCTACGGGGATGAAGCTCCGATTCAACCACGTCGATGGACCGCGTTTTCTCGAAGTGCCAACGCCACCAGGCGGGCGAATGCACGGCCAGGCAATCGGGGAATTCCAATAGAAGTTCCGAGGGGACCGAGTCATCCAGCTCACTCCGATAACAGGGACTCCCAATCACGACCTCTCCGGCGTCCTTCATGAACTCCAAAAGGTATGATGGATAGAGGTCGTCTGTCCCGAAATAGAAGAATGCGTTCATCGAAAACACCGCATCAAATTGACCGCGCCCAAAAGGGAGACGTCGACAATCAGCGCGCACCGGGATCACGCGTCCACCAACTCCCCTTGCATGGGCTCTCTCTCCCAAGTCGTCCGGAACGTCCTCGTCCACCGCAAAAACCGTGACGTCCCCTTTCGTCGCGAGAAAGAGGGATGACGCTCCAAATCCACATCCCAGATCCAGGATGCACATTCCCGGGCGTAACGTCAGCCGCCTTGCCATGTCAGAGGCCAGGAATAGTCCGCCCTGTCCCTGCAGTCCTTCATGGACGCCCGCCCTGCCGTAGGCGGCCAAGTCAGGATACGCCTCCATTGGTACCTCCCGAAACGTCGCTTCGACGGCTTTGGAGTCGATCGAGGGCCACCTCGTCAGGTCGAATCGACGTCGCCCGCCCAGACTCAATTTCACGCTGTCTGCTGGATTAGATGAGCCAGTCATTTTTTCGCATGAATGATGATCTCATTGCCGTCCGGATCCCTGATCACACAACCCCGGCAGACTGGAGAGTCAAAAGGGCCCTCGTGAATCGGGACGGTTTTCTCGCGAAAGTGGATCAGGACCGCGTCGAAATCGACCGCCTCCAGCGCCAGTGTGGCCCCATGGGCCCCCGCGCGGTGCTTTTCGTCCGCCAGCGTGATCGCGAGCGTTCCGTCCCCCACATCGTATTCGATCCACTGGTTCTCCCACTGGGCGGTCACCGACAGGCCGAGCGTGGTTTCATAAAACGACCGGGCCCGAACGATGTCGGTCACCGGGTACACCACAAAGGCAACGGTTTTGAATAGCTTCATAGTCTGCGGAGACAGAGGTGATCGCCGAGGGATCCGCCAAGGTGAAGCATGAGACCCGTTCGAACAGAGTTCGCAGGTCGGACTGTTCCTCCACTGTGGCAGACCGGCTGGGTGGCTAAATTACGCTGAAGGCTGCGCGCTGTTCCTAGGCGCGCCAACAGGTCAACGCCAGCACAATCGCCCCTGATCCGCCCACCGACGAGTTTTCCAAGCCATTTTGGGCTCGAAACTTCCCAACCAGTCGCGGATCTGCGGCTCGAAGCGTTCCGGGCCCGGTCAGGGGGACTTCGGCAGGATGACCTGCAGGTTCGACACCAGCACACCACTGGTCATCGCGCCCATGATGCCCACGCCACCCTGGTCGTTTCCGATGATGAAGAGATTCGGAATCGCCGTGCGCCCGTCCCAGGCCTTCACCGCGCCT
>JAJXYI010000181.1 GCA_021780625.1 bacterium
CGGCGGCAACTGACCGCATGATAGGCCTGTCGTCCCGCGCCTTCGTGGGCACCGGCGACAACATCATGGTGTCGGGATTCGTGATCCAGGGCTCGACTCCGAAGCAGGTCGTGGTCCGAGCGATCGGCCCCAGCCTCGCGCAGTCCAACATCGCAAATCCGATGGCCGACCCGAAGGTCACGGTTTACGACTCAAACAGCCAGCCTATCGCCGGAAACGACAACTTCGGCAGCGTGCCGAATCTAGCCGACCTCAAGGCTGCGATGAGCCGGCTCGGCCTGCCTGCACTGCCTGACGGCTCGCGCGATGCGGCCATGCTCGTGACCCTGAAACCCGGCCTCTACACGGCCCAAGTCTCCGGCGTGAACGACGGCACGGGCGTTGGCATGCTGGAAATCTACGACGCGGACGAGGCGCCGGGCACCTGCCGGATGACCTGCCTGTCGTCGCGCGCCCAGGTCGGAACCGGCGACAACATCCTCGTATCCGGGTTCATTATCACCGGAAAGACCGGCAAGACCGTGCTGATCCGCGCCGACGGACCCTCGCTCAGCCAGTACGGCGTCTCTGGTGTGCTCGCCAATCCACAGATCAAGCTCTTCCAGAACACCACGCAGATTGCCTCCAACGACGACTGGTGTTCGGACCCCTCCCAGGTCGCCGCCATCGAGGCCGCGGCGAAGAAGACGGGCCTGTTCGCCCTGCCCGAGGGAAGCAAGGACTCCGCGATCCTGATCCATCTGGCACCGGGCCTCTACACCGCGCAGGTCTCAGGCGCGGACGGAGGCACCGGTGTAGCGATGCTCGAGGTCTACGAAGTATCCCAGTGAATGGCGAAGGCCACTCGGTCCCACGGCCGATCCCAAGGGGTCACGTTTGAAGCTTCAGAAAGTTGGCCGGTCGCGTAGCTGCCGGTCAAGAAAGGCGATCTGCGGGCGGTTCCCAAGGGCCATTTCCACAAGAGGGGGGAGGAACAGGGACAGGCTGAAATTGGGATCGATTATTCTGCCTGTCCCTAATTCGGGTCCATGTCCCTAATTCGGGTCCAAACGCTGAGTCGAGGGACGCTAAAAAGTAGCCGACGTTTGAATTTTCAGAAGGGGCCATTACCTTCTAAAGGTCTGTAATTATTTAACCACCAATAGGAAGAATTGCCATGACGGAAAGAGTTAGCGTGGCGGAGTCATTGCCCAAGACCGCCGTCGTCCGCGTCTCGCGCGCCAGCTACGATCCGAGCCGGTTCGCCGAGGTCGATGCCGCGAGCAAGAAGACTTCGGAGTATATAATCCCCGCCATCAGGAGGCTGCCGGGGCTCATTCACTTTTATGCAGGCGTCTCGCCAAAGGGATCGATCGTGCAGGTTAGTATCTGGGACACCGATGAGCATGCGGCGCAGTTGGACCGACTGAAGGAGATGGTCATCGACGGGCGCAGGGATATGGAGGCAGTTGGCGTGACTTTCACCCCGATTTTCAACTACCCGATCGACTGGACTTGGACAGTCTGATCCGGTGTGAAATCCAGGGAGCCTGCCCGTGGCTGGAACGGCTTCAGGAGAATCCGCCCAAACGAACCGGAAACCGGGACAGACTTATCCAGTGACCCCGCCGGCCTGGGACGACGCCGGACCACCTATATCCCATGTTGACGTACGACGATGATCTGGCGCGGTTCGAAGCTTACGGAACCGAAGCATTGCCCGCTGCCGTATCCGAGGGATTTGTCGAACACGACGGCGCGCGGCTTTGGCACGCCGTTGTCGGCGAGGGCCCCGCAGTCGTCCTGCTGCACGGGGGACTGGGCCATTCCGGCAACTGGAGCCATCAAATCCACTCGCTCGTTTCGGAACCATACCGTATCGTAATGATAGATACACGGGGACACGGACGCAGTACCCGGGATTCGCGTCCGTTTAGCTACGAAGTGATGGCCTCGGATGTGCTTGCCGTGATGAATCACCTCGGGATCGAAAAAGCGGCGATCGTTGGCTGGAGCGATGGCGCCTGCACCGGCCTTGTTCTGGCCGCACAGGCGCCGGCGCGGGTATCGGGTGTCCTTTTCTTTGGATGCAACATGCATCCGGCAGGCGCCAAACCGTTTGAACCGAGTCCGGTGATTGGGCGCTGCTTTGACCGGCACCGCCACGACTATCAGGTCCTCTCGCCGACTCCCGGTGAGTTTGATGCTCTGGTCGAGTCGCTTGGCCGGATGCAGCGGACGCAGCCGAACTATTCGGCGGATGATCTGGCCAGAATCGGTGTGCCCGTAACGGTCGTTCACGCAGAGCACGACGAATTCATCCACCTCGAACACGCCCACTATCTTGCGCGGACCCTTCCTCGCGCGCAGTTCATCTTGCTGCCCGAGGTCAGCCATTTTGCACCGCTCCAGCGACCGGACCGTTTCAGCGCGGTCGTGCGCACCTTCCTCGAGAACCTAGCGGACCCCCCATGGCGCGCGTGATATCGGAAGGGGCAGGCGGAAATTGGGCCCGCTAAAGCGATTTTCGCGCTCGGAACATGAACAGCGTTTCCTGGCTTCGATATCGGCCCAGGATGGGGTTCGAATATCCAACCTTCTTTGCGACGTTGATCGAGGCTTGGTGAGCAGGGTCGAAGAGGGCTGATGTGCGGGTGCAGGTCAGATGAGCATCAGCCCAGCGCAACATCGCCGTGACCGCTTCGGTCGCATACCCTTTGCCTTGGGCGCGAGCGGCAAAGACCCACCCCGCTTCAGGTTTGCCGGTCAGGTCCGGTTCCGTCTCTCGGCGGTGATCCGCAAGGCCCACCTCGCCCAGGTATGAACCGTCGGCTTTGGCGATGACGGCCCAGTATCCGAACCCCAGGTGATGCCAGTGCCCGGCGTAGCGCAGTAGTCGGGACCACGATTGCTCATAGGTCGAAGGCACTCCCGAGATGTGGGCATTGACCGCTGGATCGGCCCACATCGCTGCGCATGCGGCAATATCGTCAACGTGATGTCCCCGCAGGAGTAGGCGCTCCGTTTCCAGTGCAGGAACCAACGTCGTGTTGCGCATAGCTGGGCGACCTTTTGGATTCTGTTCCTGTTGTCAACCGGCCCCCGCGGGCGCGTCGGCGGACGCATTTGTGCGAGAAATTTCAGTAGGCGCCGGAATCCGCCTGTCCAGGTAGGGCCCGATCTCCGAGCGGGCCGCTCCGCCGAACGACACGAGGGGGAAAGGCCACACGAGGCCAGGAGACTTACATTGCTGTCCGATCAGAATGTCCTCGGGACCACAAATATCAAGGTTGGGCCCCTTCGGATCGGCCTCATCCCGCGCCCTCGTCGGGGCGCACTCCTCCTACATCTCATGCGTATCCTCTCCCGCGATCCGACACCTCAGCCCGGCGACCGGTGCCGCCAGCCCGGCCGCCCGTTCGACGGCTTCACCGTTATCAGCGTTTACACCCCGCGCCCAGGTCATTGCCGACGGCGTCCTTGCCTGGAATCTGACTCTGTGTCCTCCGTGTCTCCGGGGCTCAACTACGGTTCGATCCCGGGGATTGAACCTGACTGTTTGAAGAATCAGGTGGACGGCGGGTTGGCGCGCTGAGCGGCAAACGGCGTGGATGCGACGGCCGGGGCGGGCTCAGCCTGGGTTTCGCTGAACAGCCGGATGTAGGATTCGTAGCGGAACAGGCGGTTGCGCCGATGTCCGGTGATCTCGCGCAAGATGCCGAGCTTGGCGAGGCGGTTGACGACGTTGTTTGCGGCGGGATAGGTGGTTCCAAGCAAGGTCTGGATGTCGGCGACCGAGACGATGGGGCGTTCGTAGAGGTGTTCGAGCACGCGATGTCCGTTGGCGGCCGCGCGGGCCAGGTGGGTGGTGACGGCGTCGCGATGGTCCTCGCGCAGCGTGAGGATTGCGCGGGATGTATCGGTGGCCTGGGTACTGACCTCGATGATGCCGCGCAGGAAGAACATGAGCCAGCGTTCCCAGTCGCCGGTATCGCGGACGGCCTGGAGGTGATCGTAGTAGGCGCTGCGGTACTTCTTGAAATAGTGCGAGAGGTAGAGGACGGGCTTTT
Organism: bacterium; assembly: GCA_021780625.1. Next base: position 4,050 of record JAJXYI010000181.1, read on the forward strand.
GGAGGATACCGCGCTCGCAGAGGTAAAAGGTGATCAGGAGGCGTCCCACGCGGCCGTTGCCGTCGAGAAACGGATGGATGGTCTCGAACTGCACATGGGCGAGGCCGATCTGGAGCAGGGCCGGCAAGTCGGTGGGCGCGTGAAGAAAGCGCTCCAGGTCGCCAAGTGCGTCGGGCACCGCTTCGGGCGGGGGCGGCACATAGGCGGCGTCCATGAGGGTGCAACCGCCGGGGCCGATCCAGTTTTGCGAGCGGCGGAGTTCGCCGGGGGTAAGCCGGGAGCCGCGCACACCCTCGAGGAGCTTGCCGTGAATCTCGCGGATGAGACGGACGGAGAGTGGCAGCTCATGTAGTCGGTTGAGACCGTAGTTCATGGCGCTCACATAGTTCACAACCTCGTCCACATCCTTGGGCTGGTCGGACGATAGGATGCTGGCCTCGGCGGCGAGGAGGTCGTTGAGCGAACTCTGGGTGCCTTCGATCTGACTGGAGAGCACCGCCTCCTTGCGGACATACATGAACACGAAGAGGTCGGGATTGGGGAGTGTCTGGATCGAGCCATCGAGACGGCCCAAGGCGCGATCGGCTTCGGACAGGAGGCGCTGAATCTCGCCAGTGATTTGAACCGGGGGGATGGGCGGCAATGGCGTTGGAATAAAAGCCCGGTATCCAGTGGGCTGCGAGATGTAGCGGCCAGCGCGGGCGCCGAACCCTGCGGCGGAAGTGGGAGCTGAGCCAGACATGGGAGAAGACTTTAGTATGGGAGGCTGAATGGGTCCATATTAAAGGCAGATCGACTTAAAAGAGTGTTTTTCGGCTCATATTAAAATCTGGCTGTTGTAAAAGCGGCAGCGGGCCGGCTTGTTAAAACTTGGGCGCAATCCCAGGTGCGGACAGAAGGCGTCGGTTGGTTTTCGAGGCTGCGGATGGCAAGGTTCAGCTCGTGGCAGCGTCTGGAAACTCCGGAGGGTTAGGCCCTAATGTTTGCGATCTTAGGGCGGTCTTGGGCTCGCTAGGTATTGCGGTTTGGGAAGGGACTGCGATGAGAGGTGCCAAGGCCGAGCACGATCCGTTGGCATTTCTAGCCACTGGCGCGGCAGTCCCCAGAACCTCCCCGAGATTGTCTTCCTGCGTGTCCTCTGCCTGTCCGCCGTAGCCTTGGCGAAGGTGGATGCTCTATGGTTCAACAGCGGTTTTTGAGACGAAGGCGGGTTGCGGTTCGAACATCCCGATCCCTTTCATCCCCTTCATTCCTGTTAAAAAATCCCCGTGTTCTACAGATCGTAATGGCAGGAGACCGTGTGGACCGGCTTGCCGGGCTCGGAGACGGTGCGCAGGGCGGGGACCTCGGCCCTGCAGCGGTCGGTGGCGTGGGGGCAGCGGGGGTGGAAGGGGCAGCCGGGGGGCGGGTTGATCGGGGAGGGTAAATCTCCCGCGATGACCGCGCGCTTGCGGGCGCGGCGCGGGTCGGGCTCGGGGATCGCGGCGATCAGGGCGCGCGTGTAGGGGTGTTTTGGAGACGCGTACAGCTCGTCCGCGGGCGCGAGCTCCACGATGCGGCCCAGGTACATGACCGCGATGCGGTCGGAGATGTGTTTCACCACCGCGAGGTTGTGCGCGATGAACAGGTACGACAGGCCCAGGTCGCGCTGCAGGTCGAGCAGGAGGTTGAGGATCTGGCTCTGGATCGAGACGTCCAGGGCAGAGACCGGCTCGTCGCAGATGACCAGCCGCGGGTTGAGCGCGATCGCGCGGGCGATGCCGATGCGCTGGCGCTGGCCGCCCGAGAATTCAAAGGGATACCGGCGTGCGGCGTCCTTGGGCAACCCGACCTTGGCGAGCAAGGCCTCGACTCGCTGCTCACGTTCCGAGGCGGTGCCGAGCTTGTGGATGATGAAGGGTTCCTCGACGATCGTGCCGACGGTGTGCCGGGAGTTGAGCGACTCGACTGGGTCCTGGAACACCATCTGCAGGTGGCGGCGCACGGGCTTGAGCCGACTGCGCGAGAGCGGGGCGAGGTCGTTGCCCTCGAAGAGCACCTGGCCCGCGGTGGGCTTGATCAGGCGCGCGATCGTCTTGCCGAGGGTGGACTTGCCGCAGCCGGATTCGCCGACCAGGCCGAGGGTTTCGCCGGGGAAGAGCTGGAAGTTCACTCCGTCGACGGCCTTGCAGGTGGCGACGGCGCGCATGAACACGCCGCCCTTCACGGGAAAGTGGGTGCGGAGATCGCGGACTTCGAGGAGAGGTGCCGGTTGGTCGGGCATCAGGAAGCTTGGAAGGGGGGCAGCTCGCGCCAGCGCAGGCAACTAACGTCGTGGCCGGGCGCGACCGTTTCGAGCGAGGGCGCGTGTTCGGAGCAGCGGGGCTGGGCGTGCGGACAGCGGTTGGCGAAGCGGCAGCCCGCGGGCATTTCGCGCAGGCCGGGAACGAGGCCCTCGATCGTGTTGAGCCGTGTCTTGCGCCGGCCGCCGAGGCGCGGGATCGAGGACAGAAGGCCCCGCGTGTACGGGTGGGTGGGACGGTCGAAGATGTCCGCGACGGGACCCTGCTCGGCGACGCGGCCCGCGTACATCACGATCACGTCGTCGCAGGTCTCGGCGATCACACCGAGGTCGTGCGTGATGAGGATGACGGCCATGCCCATCTCGCGCTGCAGGTCCTGGATGAGGCTGAGGATCTGGGCCTGGATCGTGACGTCGAGCGCGGTGGTGGGCTCGTCGGCGATCAGCAGCTTCGGGCCGCAAGCGAGCGCCATCGCGATGACGACGCGCTGGCGCATGCCGCCGGAAAGCTGGTGCGGGTATTCGCCGATGCGCAGCTCGGGCGAGGGGATGCCGACCTTGGCGAGGATTTCGACGGAGCGGCGGAGCGCCTCCTGTTTCGTCGCCTTGCCGTGGAGGACGAGGACCTCGGAGAGCTGCTTGCCAATCGTGAGCACGGGGTTGAGCGCGCTCATCGGCTCCTGGAACACCATGCCCATCTGCGCGCCGCGCACGGCGTGCATCTGCTCGAGCGGGAGACCGGTGAGGTCGCGGCCCTCGAACAGCACGTGCCCGCCGAGGATGCGCCCCATCGGCTGCGGGAGCAGGCGCATGAGCGAGAGGGCGGTGACGCTCTTGCCGCAGCCGGATTCGCCGACGATGCCGAGCGTGCGCCCGGGGGCGACCTCGAAGCTGACGCGGTCGACCGCGCGCACGAGGCCGTCGTCGGTCTCGAAGCCGACGGCGAGGTCCTGGACGCTGAGCAGCGGGGGCGTCACGGTCAGTCTCCCTTGCGCTTCCACTGGTCGTAGGTCTTCACGACGGGCGGGAAGGTCTTTCCGTCGGAGCGCGCGGCGAGCGTGTCCTTTTTCGCCTGCGGATCGATCCACTCGAGGCCGAACTGGCCGGGGTACTGGCTGAAGCGGACGTTGAAGTCCTTCGGCCAGCGGATCCAGCGCCAGTAGCCGACGCGGTAGAACGGTATTTCAAAACCGGGTACGAAGGCGGCGTCGGCGCGGATCATCTTCTCGAGCTGCGTGGCGAGCGTGCGGATCTGCTCCATGGAGGTCGCCGTGTCGTAGGCGTCGATCAGCTTGTCCATCGCGGGGATGGCGGTGTTTGTGAGGTTGTTGGTCTGCGGCTTGTTGGCGTTGACCGAGTGGAAGTTCTCCCAGTAGCGCGGGTAGGGCTCGACGGCGACGTTGAATGCGGTGAAGGCGATCTGGTGCTGCTTCTCCTGGATCTTCTTCCACGACGTCGTTGCGTCGAGGACCTCGATCTTGAAGTCGAGGCCCGCCTTGGCGGCCTGCTGCTTGAGGATCGTGAGCACGTCCTTGAGGGAGGCGTAGCCGGAGGTGATGGTGAAGGACAGGCGCTGGCCCTTGTCGTTGACGAGGATGCCGTCGGGGCCGCGCTTCGTGAACCCGGCCTTCGCGAAATACTCGAGCGCCTTCTCGACGGAGAAGGGCCGGGGGTGGATGCCGGGGAACGGCACCAGTGCGAAGCCGTCGGCGGAGGTCTGCATCCGCACGTAGTCGCCGTGGAAGTACTGCTTGTCGACGAGGTCGAAGTCGGTCGCGTAGTTGATGCCGATGCGGATGTCGCGGTTGTTGAGCAGGGGCATGGCCTCGTTGATGTACAGGCCGAAGGTCGGGCGCGGGACCTCGTTGTAGAAGGTGACCTTGTCGATGTAGCCGTTTTTCACCAGGGGGTCGGAGTCGGGGAGCTTCTCATACCAGAACTGCGGGAGCGTCAGCCCGAACGAGTCGAGGTCGCCGCGCTTGAAGGCCTCGAAGGCCTTGTTGGGGTCGCGGATGACCTCGAAGTGCACGCGGTCGAAGTTGTAGCGGTGGCGGAAGAAGCGCTTGTCGCTGGCCCACCAGTTGGGCACGCGCGTGAGGTCGATGGAGCGGCCCATGTGCACGTCGTCGGGGCGCACCATGTAGGGACCGGTGGTGGGCTCGAACTTCCACTGGTAGCGCTGGACGTAGTCGGGTCCGAAGTCCTTGTAGAAGTGTTCGTCCACCGGATACAGCTGGGCGAGCCAGAAGGCGACGTGGGGCTTCCGCTCCTTCCAGGTGACGGCGATCGTGTACTTGTCGTAGCGGACGATGCGGGAGAAGTAGGCGGTGTAGAAGTTGTTGTACCAGGGCTCGACGATGTACTTCGAGCGGTAGAAGTAGAAGGCGAACAGGTAGTCGTCGGCGGTGACGGGCGTGCCGTCGCTGAAGCGCGCGTCGGGATCCAGGCGGAAATACATCGTGCGGCCGTCGGGGTCGTAGGCCCACTCCTTCGCGAGGCTCGGGTAGAACTGGCTCGTGTTGGGCTGGTAGCCGAGGAGGGTGAGCTCGTTGTCGTCGAGGATGTAGGCGCGGAAGGAG
>JAJXYI010000626.1 GCA_021780625.1 bacterium
CTCCACCATGGCGTTCACCCAACTCGATTCCACGCCCGCGCTGGTCGTCATTGACCTCCAAAAGGGCATAGTCGCTCTGCCAACCGCCCGTCCCGCCGAGGGCATCGTCGCCAATGCGGCCGCTCTCGCCCGCGCCTTTCGCGAACGCGGGCTGCCGGTGATCCTGGTCAACGTCGCAGGACGCGCTCCGGGACGCACCGATGCGACCTTCAATTTTTCACCTCCCCCCGACTGGGCCGAGCTCGCGCCGGGCCTGGGCGCCCAGCCGACCGACCTGCGCGTGACCAAGCTCCAGGTGGGCGCCTTCTACGGCACCGCGCTCGAGTTGATCCTACGGCGCTGCGGAGTCACCCAAATCGTGCTGGCGGGCATCTCCACGAGTTTCGGCGTCGAGTCGACGGCCCGTGCCGCGTACGACCAGGGCTACAACGTGGTTTTCGCTGAGGACGCGATGACGGATCGCGATCCCGCCTGCCACCAGCACAGCGTCGAGAAGATCTTTCCACGTATCGGCCAAGTGACGACGAGCGAGCGGATCCTGGCGGCGTTCGCCTCAAGGCCCTGACGCCTGGAGGCCGGTTCACTGCGGCTCATTTCTCCGCCAGGAGCGCGTCGAGGTCGGCCTTGACCTGATCGGGCGAGATCATGCCGACGTACTCGCGCGCGATGCGGCCGTGCCGGTCGATGATCTTCGTCACCGGAATGCCCGTGACGTCGGCTGCGATCGCGCTGCCCGGCTGGGCCATCGCGACCGGATACTCCATCCCGTACTTCTTGACGAACGGACGCACGACGTCGGGGCCGTCCTGGTCCATGGAGAGTCCGATGAACGAGACGCCCTTTGGCTCATAGGCTGCGGCTAGGCGAACCAGGTCGGGCGTCTCCGCCCGGCAAGGCGGGCACCAGGTGGCAAAGAAGTTCACCAGCACCACATGCCCCCGCTGAGCGGAAAGGCTCCAGGTTCCGCCGGCGAGCGTGGAGACGGTAAAATCGGGAGCCGCAGCACGATCCGCGGGCGCGACAGCGTTGACCGCCTGCTGGGCACGGCGCGAGAGAATGCGGTTGATCGCAAAGAGACCGATCACGGCGATGAGGATCAGGCCGACGGTGCGGAAGAGATTGAGGCGGGAGTCGGAGGACATGGGATCCGGGAGTGGTAGTTATTCTGAGCCGGCGAACGGCTGACTTAATCTAACCAGATAGGCGCCGGGCACACGGACAAAGTCGACTTTCCGCGAAACACCGTGATCGAAGGCCGGGCGCCGACACGAGGCTAGGCGTTTCAATCTGAGGCACGCGATGAACCGACGGAAGACCGGGAAAACAAAGGCATGGAAAGTCCGACGATTGAAAACTCAAAGCCCCGGAGTCAGTCGGGCCCCGGGGCTTCAGTGCCAGACGGCAAACTTAACGCTTCGAGAGCGTCGCGAGGTAATCGCCGAGGTCGCTGACCTCCTGCGGCGTGCCGGCGAGGGGCGGCATGAACGCGTGGTAGGGCGAATCGGGCTTCGCCTCATGAAGGATCCGCAGCAGGCTTCCGATCGCCTCGCGGTCGCGGCCGGCCAGCAGACGGGTCATGGACCGATAGCCGTCGACGGTGTGACAGGCCATGCATTCGCCCCGGAAGATGGCCTGCCCTCGCGCGAGGTTCTCCGGTCCCTTGTCCGAGGTCCACATCGAGTGGGTCAGGTATCCGTCCTTGTTGAACCGGGCCACGTCGTAGTTGCGCACGCCGTTTGAATACATGTGCTCCCCGATCACATACGGTTTGCGCAGCATTTCGCGGGCGTATTCGGCCGCGGCGGTCGTCACCAGCGCCAAAACAAGGATCGACAGCGCATGGCCGAAGCCGAAATCCCGGGCCGAGCGCCAGGCGAAGAAATAGACCACACCAGCGATCGTCGCGGAGGTCATCACGATCACGAGCACGGTCCGGGTGACCTGGGTGAACATGCCCGTGCCGATCGTGGACATGCCAAACGAGAGCAGTTCGCGCTGGGCCGCCGGGACGCGATAGAGGTACCACGCGAGGAGGAAGGGCAGAGCGATGAACGAGGGGACCAGCCACTTCGCGCTCCAGCGAACGAGCTGGGCCTTCAGTTCGGCGCGGTCCTCCTCCATGCGGCTCGAGGTCACCAGGGCCCACACACCCGCAAGGGAGAAGCAGACCACCGTCCGCAGGAACAGGCTTGGCCAGTAGGTCGGATTGAAGAAGGCCTCCCAGAACCGGCCGGCCTCCTGGCCTGTGCCCGCGACCGCCAGCCATGCGGCGCCCGGGGTCAGCATGAAGGTCAGGATGCCGTTGATGATCACGAGCGTGAACAGGGAGGCGACGGCATAGACCCAACCCACCGCGAGGTGCAGTTCGTCGGACACGCGGCCCCACGTGTAGTAGTACACCGCGGCGGCCGAGAGCTCGACGAGGAAGAACACCCACTCGATCGCCCAGCCGAAGACGAAGTTGTGGATCAGCGTGCTCGTGGCCTCGGGGTTTGCGAGTCCGATGGCAAACCAGATACCGACGCCCGACACGGCGCCGAAGACGCCCGTGAGGATCAGGAAGAACCTCGAGTGTGCGCGCAGCGGCTCCAGCCACTCGCGCCGCCCCTGCTTCAGCGCCTTGCGTTCGGTGAGCGGGAGATAAAGCCCTCCGCCGACGGCGAAGTGCGAGATCATGATGTGGAAGATGGCGATCAGACCGATGACCCAGCCCGAGCCCAGATACGGCACATTCCAGAAAGGATAGTTCATGACAGCAGTGGTTGGGGGTTAGAGGACGGCGTAGCCCCAGATGGTCGTCACCAGGAGGATGCCAAGCACCACGAAGCCAAACCACGTGGCCTGGCGCCCGCGCCTGCCGGGGCGGGTGTCGGGATCGAACAGCGGTATCAGGAACCAAAGCACAAGGCCCAGGGTGAAGAGCACCATGCCCGCCCCCTCGCCCGCAGATCCGGGGAACCAGCGTCCGAAGAGCTTCAGGACCTGGAAGGAGCTCATGAAATACCACTCCGGATGGATACCCGCGGGCGCTGGCTTGAGCGCGTCGGCGGCGCTGCCGAGGTCCCAGGGGAAGATCGCGGCCATGACCGCGAGCGCATTCAGCGCGATCAGCCACATCGCGAGATCCTTCATCAGGAAGTTCGGGAAGAACGGCACCGTCTTGCGCTGCGCCACGGGCTTATTCTGCTCCGAGGGCGGGAGCGCATTGCCGTGCCTCTGGACCAGCCACAGGTGGAAACCAAGGAGCGGCACGAAAAGCGCCGGAAGGATCACCACATGCAGCGCGAAGAACCGCTGCACCGTGAAGGCGGTCACGTCCGGTCCGCCCCGAACGATGTCGCCGATCTTCGAGCCGATGAGCGGCAGCGAGGTGGGAATCTCGAGGCCGACCTTCGTCGCGAAGTACGCGAGCGTGTTCATCGGGAGCAGGTATCCGCTGAAGCCGAACACGAGCGTGAGCAGGAGCAGGATCATCCCCGACCACCAGCCGAACTCCCTCGGATTCCGATAGGCCTTCATGAAGAACACCGAGAACATGTGCACGAAGATGGCGGCGATCATGAGGTTCGCCGACCACGAGTGCGCCGAGCGGATGAGCCATCCGAAATGGATCTCATAGGTGATCTGCCGCACCGACTCGAAGGCGTCGGGGCCGGGCCGATAGTACACGAGCAGGAGCACGCCGGTCACCGCCTGCACGAGGAACAGGAACAGCGAGATGCCTCCCCAGTAATACCAGAACGACTGACGGTGCTGGGGCACGGTCTTGTGCTTGGCGAAGGCCATGAGCTCCGAAAGCCCGAGCCGCTCGTCGATCCAGGAAAAAGCCGAATTGGATTTTTGGTTCATGTGGGGCTCCTTTCTCAGACGCGCGACACCTTCACGTCGCCCTTGTCGACCGTCACCTTGTACGCCGTGAGCGGGCGCGGGGGCGGTCCGTCGATGTTTTTGCCGGTGTAGGCGTTGTATACGCCGCCGTGGCAGGCGCACTTGATGAGGTCCGCCTCGGGATGGTACTGGACGGTGCAGCCCAGGTGGGTGCAGACCGCGGTGAGCGCGACCCACTTGCCGTCCTTGTGGTGGATCAGCACCGCGGGATGGGCGCCGAACTTGAACATCAGCGCCGTGCCCGCGGGAAGGTGCTCGGCGTCCTTGAGCGTGACCTCCGACACGGCGGCCTCGGCGGCCTCCATCTCGGCGGGCGACGTCAGGTAGCGGTAGACCGGATAGCCTATCGCCGCCGCATAACAGGCGCCGACGGCACCCACGGCCAGCTTCACGAATCCGCGCCGGGAAAGCGCCTCGTCGGAGGATTCCATTGTGTTTGAATTTCCGGATACGTCGTTCATGGGAGGCTCCCTTCCGACTGCGTCTTTGCACGCGCCATCACCGAGACCAGCCAGGCCAGCGCGCCGAGGCCTGCGACGAAGACCACGAAGAACACCGCGACCACGGACCAGTTGGTCACCACGACGCGGTCCCAGACATTGAATCCCTTCGCAGCGAGCGTGAGATCGCGGAGGCCATCGCGGAACAGCGTCCAGGCGGCGATCGTAAGCACCACCAGCAGCGCACTGCCGTAGGCCGCGACCGAGGACCTGGGACGGGCGACTGCAGCCCAGGCTCCGAAGAGCAGCACCCCGGCGGCCAACACGGTCCAGGCCAGCCGGCAGTCCGCATAGACCGCGTTCGAGCCAAGCGCCTCGCGCAGCGATGGGGCGAGCGAACCGAGCAACATGACGCCGACCGCGCCCTGGGCCACGATTCCGATCACGGCCAGGCGGCCGCCAAGCCCCGACAGATGCCGAGCGAGGGCGGCCTCGATGGATTTCCTCGAGGAGATCCACACCATCCACAGGCCCGCGACCCACACGCCGCCCGCCATCATGAAAAGCCAGCGCGGCAACTCCGTGGGGTCATGGGGCGGCAGGTGAAGCCCGACGGACGACGCCTCGTACATCGACCGCCAGACCTCGGGTCGAAGCATGAGGGTCATGTTCATCGTGTAGATCCGCGCGATGCCCCCCGCCAGCAACCAGGCGAGCCCGCCGATCCACCACACCGCCCTCCCCTGCTCCGTCCCCTTGGCGAAGCGGTACAGCAGCCAGTAGCAGGCCATCAGCAGGAAGATCACCGAGATCCAGTACACGCCGATCAGCACGCTGCTCGTGTACAGGGCGCGGCCGTAGAGCACCTGGGAGAACAGCAGAGGCGGCACACCCAGGTTGATCACATAGGTCATCACGATCGGCATGCGCCTCGCGAGCGCCGCCGACGCGCCCAACTGGAGTTCGGAGCCCGGCGTCCCGCGTCGGAGCACTCCGGCGAGGTTCAGGAAGATCGCGGCGAGGAGCCCTCCGATGAGGACCTCCACGGCCACGAAGTGAAGCGACAGCGTCAGCACGTGCAGGCCCTTGAAGAGCCACACCGGTGCCGGCAGCGGGATCGGATCGACAGCTGGAAACGTAGTCATGGCGATGATGGGGTATGGAACAAAGTCGAAGAGGCTGGCGCTCAGGCGCACGCGACGCGGCGTCTGGCGGGGGCCGGGTGAAGGGCGCGGTGGGCGAGCGCGTGGCCAGGGGTGTTTCGGGCGAGCAGGTCGAACCGGGACGCGGCGAGACTCTCGCGAAGCGCGCGGTCGGCCTCACACCACACACCCTGGATCGGACACCGGGACGCGAGCGGGCAGCCCTTGCCGCCATGAGTGCAGCGGTTGAGCGCGATGCGTCCCTCCATCGCCTCCACGATGTCGAGCAGCGAGATCTCGTTCGCGGGCCGGGCGAGTCGCAGCCCTCCGGAGGCACCCCGGACCGTCTTGAGGATCCCCGCCTTCACGAGACTCCCGACCAGCCGGCGCACGAAGGGCAGCGGCATTGCGCGGGCCTCCGCGACCTCGCGGATCGAAACCTGCGCGTCGCCGTCGACGGCCGCCAGGTGGAGCACCAGCCTCGCTGCGTAATCGGTATGTCGTGCGATCGAGAGCATTGACGGGCATAGGTGACAACCCCGGTAACATTACCTCGTCGATCACAATTCGAGCTCCGGAGGCATCCACCATCCTTCCCAGCGGAATTCCCCATTGCCCTGGGAGACCCATTCTTGCGACTGCAACGCAACGGCGTCTCAGTTCGCTCTCGCGACGGCCCTCAAGAGGACGGGATATCGGCCCCCAAATACCCGATTTCTTGAAATTCTAATTTTAGGAATAAGCCGGCGGCATATCTTTTCCCCGAAAGTCCGGACAGGGGTCAGCCCGCGTCGGGCCGCTTCGGGATACCGGGCTCCGAAGGGAAAGGGGCGAACAGCGACACGGCCTCGCCGCGCGAGCTCACATGCAGCTTGTGGTAGATCCGCCGAACATGGGTATTGATCGTTCCAATACTGAGTCCCAGCAGGTCCGCCATCTCCTTGTAGGCGAGTCCACGGGCCAGGAGCCTGAGGATCTCCAGTTCGCGCGCCGACAGGTCCTCCACCCGTCCGTGGTTCGGCTCCTGGGGCTTCTTCTGGAACCACTGGACGACCTTGCGCGCGATGTAGCTGTTCATCGGCGAGCCGCCGGCGTGTACCTGGCGAATCGACGCGAGCAGCTCCTCGCGGGGCGTCTGCTTCATAAGATAACCGGAGGCTCCGGCGGTGAGCGCGTCAAAGATGTGGTCGCTGTCCTCAAAGACGGTGAACACCACGAACTGGGTCTCGGGCATCGCGGCCTTGAGCTGGCGCACGCAGGTGATTCCGCTCTGTCCGGACAGATTGATGTCGACGAGCACGACGTCCGGCCTGTGGGCCGGCAGCAGGGCGATCGCGCCCTCCACGCTCTCGTGCTCGCTCACGAACTTGAGCCCATGGTCGTGCGCGATCCAGTCGGCAACCAGGGAACGGACGCCTGCGTCGTCCTCGATGATGGAAACGGAGATGCTCACGGTAGTAGGGGGGAAAGACGCGGGGTTCTAGCGGTTCACGGACTTCCAGGGGAATGAAAAGACGACCGTGAAACCGGGGTCCTGCGATTGGCGCAGTTCCACCGAGCCGCCAAGTTGCGCGAGCCGGCGTCGCATGCTGGCCAGGCCATTTCCAGACGCGATCCGGCCCTCCTGCGCCACGGGTGCCGCCCCCAGGCCCGAGCCGTTGTCCGCGACAACAAGCCGCCCGCCCTCCGGTCCAGCCTCCAGCGAGATCGTCACCTCGGTGGCCCCCGAGTGTTTAACCACGTTGTTGAGCGCTTCCTTGTACGCCAGAAACAGGTTGTGTCGGGCATCCGAGTGAGGTCGCCAGGGCGGGATCTCGAGGGGGAAATCGAACCGGCACCGGATGCCGGCCGTCCTCAGGAAATCCTGCGCGTACTTCTCGAAGTAATTCACGAGCGACTCGAGCGTGTCGTGCTTGGGATTCACCGCCCAGACGATCTCGTCCATCGCCTTCGTCACACCGCGTGCCGTCTCGTAAATCCGCCCGAGGCCATCCTGGGTCTTGGCGGGGTCCCCGAGGTCCCGGCGCACCGTCTCGCACAGCATCGTGATCCGGGTCAGATGCGCGCCGAACTCGTCATGCATGTCGTTGGCGATGCGAGCGCGCTCGGAATCGATCGACCGCTCGAGCTCCAATCGCTCCAGGCTTCGCAGCAGCTTCACCCGGGCGCGGTTCCAGACCAGGGCCACCGTGGCCAGGACGAAGAGCCCGGCGAGCGTGAGCCTGAACCACAGGGTCTGCCAGACAAACGGCCGGACCGTCAGCGCAACCTCCGCACCGCCGAGGTTCCAGACGTTGTCGTTGTTTGCCGCAAGGACCCGGAACGTGTAGCGCCCGGGAGGCACGTAACTGTAGATTGCATACCGCTCCGCCCTGGCCTGCTGCCAGTCGGAGTCGAGGCCAGCGAGCCGGTACTTGAATCGGACAAGACTGGGATCCGCAAAGCTCAGTCCGGTAAACTTGAATTCGATCCGATGGCGTCCCGGAGGCACGACCACCGGACGGCGAACGGCGCCGTTGGGGGTCACCACCCGACCGTCGATCCGCACCGACTCGATCACGACCGGGGGGACCTGCGTGTTCAACGCGACATCGGACGGGTCGATGATGGCGAGGCTCTGGTCCATCGAGAAGACGAGGCGGTCGTCGGCGGTGCGGCAATTGCCGCCCTGCTGGGAGGGCGAGCAGATGAGGCTGCCGAGACCGTCATTGCGGCCATAGCTGAGGCAGTCGACCTGCCCCAATTGTCCGTCCGCACATGCGTTCAGCTGGCGTTTGCTCACCCGGATGATTCCGGCGCCCGTGCTCATCCAGAGATAACCGCGTCCATCATCCTCGATCTGCGATACCGTCGCGTCGGCCAGGCCGTTGGCCGGCAGGATGGCGGAGAAACGCCCGTCCTTGAGCCGGTCGAGTCCGCCGCCTTTCGTCCCGATCCAGAGCGCGCCATCTTTATCGCGATAGAGTCCCTTGATGTAGTCGCTGGAGAGTCCGTTGCGCGTCGTGTAGCGCACGACCTTGCCCGATCGGATGCAGCCGAGTCCCTCGCCGTCGCAGCCAACCCAAAGCGTCCCATCGGGATCCTCGAGCACGGACTTCACGTGAAGCAGGGTCGGTGCGGTCCTGGACTCCATCCAACGGATCCTGCCGTTGTCGTAATGCACCAATCCGCGGACGCCCCCGATCCAGAGTCCTCCGTCGCGTGCGGGAACGATCGTATTGATGGGTGCGGGCAGTTGGTCGGACCCTGGCGCCGCGTGGATTCTCCCGTCGCTAAGGATATCCATGCCCAGCCAGTTTCCGATCCACACGGTGCCCTTGGGATCCTCGTAGACGGTCCAGACGTAGGCGTTCTGCATGCCGTCCTCCAGGCTGTAATTGCTCCAGCGCCCGTCTTTGTCCAAATG
>JAJXYI010000230.1 GCA_021780625.1 bacterium
CCGCCCGACCCCGGTGCAGGCCGATTCGGCTGCCGTGACACGCCCTCCCCTCCGCATGCAAACCGCAGATTCCTCCACCCCCGCCTCGACGAAGGCCGTCAGCGACAAGGTTCCGATGTCGCAGAAGTTTGGCTACGGCCTGGGCTCCCTCATCGACATGTGGGGCCACTGGCTCTACCCGACGCTCTCGTTCCAGGTCTTCAACATCTTCCTGGGCGTGGCACCGGGGCTCGTCAGCACGGCGCTGATGATCAACCGCTTTTTCGACGCGGGCTCCGATCCGTTCTTCGGATGGCTCTCGGACAACACCCGCAGCCGTTTCGGCCGACGCCGCCCGTACATCCTGATCGGCGCGATCCTCGCGGGCATCGGCCTGCCGCTGCTCTACATGGTCACACCCGGCTGGGGCGAGACGGTGATCCACGTCAATCTCGGCTTCTGGAAGGATACCCTGCACATCTCGTACTACTTCTGGTACATGATCGCCTCGTCGGCGATCTACATCCCGGTCATGAGTTGTTTCAACATGCCGTGGGTGAGTCTGGGCTCCGAGATGACGCCCGACTACCACGAGCGCACGAGCGTGATGTCGATCAAGAACGCGATCCAGAAGGTGCCGGAACTCGCGATGTTCTTCGCCCTGCAGTTCACAACGCTTTCAATCTTCGACGACGCCTCGGGCAAACCCAACATTCTCCGCGGAGCCCAGGTTTACTGCGTCATCCTCGGCATCCTGATGATCTTCGCCGGCATCGGCGTGTTCAGCCTCGTGCGCGAGCGCTATTACCATCAGGTCGTGTCCCGGAAACAGGAGCGGATCTCGATCAAGGAGACCCTCTACAAGACGGTCAAATGCAAGCCCTTCAGAAAGGTGCTTGTGATGGTTCTCGCCTACGGCATCGGCACCTCGATGGTGGCCGCGCTCGGTTACTACAATACGGTGTACTACGTGTGCAAAGGCGACATCGCGCTGGCGACCAAATGGAACACCGCGATGGGCATCGCCGGCATGGTTTTCGGTTTCTCAGGTCTCCCGTTTTTCACCTTCCTCGCGCGGCGTTTCGGCAAACGCCACGCCATGATCACGGTCTTCGTGATGGCAATCGGCGCGTTCATCGGCGACTGGTGGTTCTACAACCCGAACCTCCCGATCCTGCAGATCCTCGCCTGCGGCTTCGTCGCCTTCACCGGCGCGGGCTTCTGGATGCTCTACGGATCGATCCTCGCCGACGTCATCGACTACGACGAACTCGACACCGGCAAGCGCCGCGAAGGCTCGTTCTCGTCCTGCCAGTCGTGGATTTCCAAGGTCGGCATGGCGGCCGGTGCGGGCGCTTCGGGCTGGATCCTGCAGTTCACGGGCTTCGACTCAAAGCTCGCCGCCCAGGCCCCTCAGACGATTCTGATGATCCGTGTGATGCTTTCCGCGATCCCGGTCATCGGCCTGCTTTTCGCCCTGTGGGCCATTATCCGCTTCCCGCTCACGCACGACAAGATGGACGAGATCCGCCTCGAGCTCGAGGCCCGGCGCGGCACGGTCTGACGCCGCTGTGCGCCTTGTGAACGTCTAGCGAGTCGCCGCATCCCTGCGGCGACGGCGGCGGGCGGCGATCTGTCGGTAAACAGCGTCGGCGATCCACGGGGGCACCAGCATGCCCAGCCAGGCCAGCAGCCGCCAGCCGCCCCCGAGCCACGCGAGCGTGCCCAGCACCGCCGCGCTCTCCTTCAGGCACCCGATCGCGTCCACGAACACGAGGCTTCCCGGCCCCTCCGGATCCACTCCGGCTGCCTCGCTGGCGCACCGTCCTTGGTCCGAGTCGAGAGGCAGGAACTTCAACCGCCCGGCCCGATCGCGGCGACCGAGAAACTCCACGCAGGCCCGGCAAAACGGGCACTCCGCATCATAAAACACAGCGCCCGCCGGGAGCTTTGCGCTTTGCCCAGCCCTGTATTCATCGGGTTCGACCGTGGCCATGGCACCACACCATCGCAGGTTCACCGGTGAACCACAAGCAACCGACACAAATACCCACATCGAAACAAGGTGCGCAATTGCAGGTGAATTTCTTTAGACGCCGAACAGGGATGCCATTGGGAAGATTTCCCGGGACGATCCCTGCAGCTTGCCTGTTCCTCCCGGGAGGCCGATACAACAGGGCCGGTCACAAGACTCCCAATTCCCATGCAAGCACTCCGTTATTCCCGCAGGACCAGTCTCGAGACCCGGATCGAAGCCGCAGCCGAGCGTCTGCTGGCGAAGCCGACCATGGTTTCTGCTGAGATCGACCTGACCCCGTCGCTGCGACTCATCCGGGCATCCGATGCGCCGGACGAAGCTCAGGATGGCACCTCGACCACCTATCTGCCGTACATTTACCGCAGCGAGTGGTTCTACGTGGTGAACACCGCCGAGCTGTCGGCCTGAGTGCGCGTCGTTGATGCGCCAGCTTGCCCCGGCGGGCCAAGTCGCTTCAATGGCGCCGTGGAGCCTACCCCTGTTCCCCACGGGCCCGCTGGCGCCCGCTCTGAAGCTCTGTCGGCCTTCTGGAGCGCATGGCTCGTGGTCGCAGCGCTCCTGTTTCTCGCGTCGGCCCTTCGTGGACAGGCCCAAGGTTTCCTGAAGTCCGCCCCAGCAGGCACGGTCGAAACGGGTAGTCCCTCGTTCATCGTGTACGGTCCGGAGGCGATCGGCGCCGACTCCGCGCCGACAGACCTTCATCTTCTGCCCGACGGACGCGTGCTGGTCGCGGCGCAGCGCGAGATCATCTACGGCGACGGGGTGCGCTGGGAGACGGTGCGCCAGGCGCCGGGCGATCCGCGCTTCATCATTCAGAGCGTGGCGGTGGCCGCGGACGGCAGGCTTTACGCAGGCGTGCCCGACGGGTTTGCCCGGATCGATTTCGAACCCGAAGGGAAATGGAAATTCACGAACGTCGCCCCGATGCCGCCCTCCCACGGCCAGCAGTGGCCGGAGTTCCAGGTCATGGAAGACGTCGATTCGCACTGGTATTGGCACAGCAACAGCGGCGCCGTGGTGGCCTGGCATCCGGGCGAGATGCCCAAGGTGCTTGGCAGCGTGAACACCATCGGTCGCGTGTTCGCGGCGGCAGGCAACGTGTATGTGGGCGACTACGCCGACGGCGCACTCTACCAAGTTCACAAGGACAAAATCGGCGTGGTGGTGCCACCCGACCGGACGGACCTGAACGCCGCGATGGTCTGCTCGGTCCCCTTTGCCGGTCACGAGACGCTGGTCGGGACGGTTGGCGACGGAATCCGGATCTTCGACGGCAAAACCACGCGCCCGTTCGTGAGTTCGGGCATCCTCGCGGGAGGACGCCGCATCAACGATCTCTGCGCCACCTACGGCGGCTTCTACGCCGCCGCGGTCGACACGCTGGGCATCGTGTTCTTCGATCGGACCGGGCGGATCGTGCAGGTGCTCGACCGCTCGCTGGATCACCGCCTCGGGCGGGCCCTGCGCATGGTCTATGCGGACAACGGCGTCCTGTGGGTGCTGCTCAACGACGGCATCGCCCGGGTCGAATTTCCCTCCCGCATCTCGCATTTCGAGAGCCTGATCCCGACCAATCTCAGCTACGTCGAACCCCACCGCTTCAACGGAAAGCTCTGGCTGCTCGCGGGCGGGCGGGTGCTCCGGGGTGTTTACAGTCCGCGTCAACGCCTGGAGGGGTTCGTGGATGATTCGCCGCCGGAGCCGCTCATCTTCGCGTTGAAGACCTGCGACGGCAGCCTGATCGCCTCGACCAGCACGGGCTTCTACCGCCGCACGCCGTCGGGCTGGGTCCGCATCGCGGGCGGGATCATCGACGGCCGGATTGCCGCGCGGATGCCGGATGGTAAGCGCTGGATCTACATCGCCCGGGGCGAGGTCGGTTGGATGGACCTCAACGCCTCGCCGGTCGTGGTCCACCGCGTGCCCGTTCGCGGGCAGGGCGACGCCTACGGTGCCGTCCAGGACCGGGATGGCGTGATCTGGTATGAGCTGGGCACAGGCAGCATCGGACGGCTCGATCCAACCCATGAGCCCCTGGCGCCGCGGATTCTCGGAAGCGATTCGGGCATCCCCGACAGCTGGGCCTCGCTCTACCTGATCGACGGGAAAATCGAACTCAACTGCGCGAACCGGGTGCTCGGCTACGATGCGGCGACGGGCCGGTTCACGGACGACAAGGCGCTGCTCAACCGCTACCCCTTCCTGGTCTCGAGCGCGGGCCGTCCGGCCGAGGATTCCCTCGGGAGGCTCTGGATGGCGGGACCCGACCGGGTGCGCATCATCGACGTGCGCAAGGGCTCGCGCCGCCCGGTGGAATACCTGCCCCCCGAGTTCCGCCCGACCAATTTTTTCTGCGAGGACAACGGCGTGGTGTGGATGCACGACACCCGCCGGTTCGCGCGTTACGACCCGGCGATGCCCCAGCCGCCCGCAAGCCCCGTTCACGTGGTCATCACCCACGTGAACCTGCCCGACAGCAACCGCACGCTGATGTCGCCTGGCAGGCAGCTTCCCACGCTCGCCTACAGCGACAACTCCCTCTCCATCCATTTCCTCGCCCCAGGCAATCCCCAGGGCCAGCAGGTGAACTTCGAGTTCATGCTCGAAGGACAGGGCGGCGACTGGGTGCCCAACGGCACCGCCGGTTCGGTCTCGTTCACGCGGTTGCGCGAGGGTCACTACGTCTTCCGAGTGCGGCCGAGGGTCGGCAACCTGGCCGGGGCGGAGTCGCGCCTGGAGTTCACGATCCAGCCGCCCTGGTACCGCGCTCCGGCCGCCTACGCGACCTACATCATCACGGGCCTGTTCCTCCTCGCCCTGGCCATCTTCGTGCCCGCCTACGCCGAGCGCCGCCACAAGGCCCGGCTCGAGCGGCTCGTGCACGAGCGCACCCGCGAGCTCAACGAGACCAACCAGCTGCTCGGGCGCCAGATGATCGAGACGCTCGGAAAGACCGCGGAACTGCGCGCCAGCGAGGAGCGCTTCCGCCGCCTCAGCGGCGAGCTCGAGCGGCGCGTGGATGAACGCACCACCGAGCTCATGCAGCGCGTGTCCGAGGTCGAGCGCCTCGCGGCAGACCTGGACCGCTCCGCAGCCCGCCTCCAGGAGGCCAACGCCAACCTGCTCGTCGCCAACCAGGAGCTCGAGTCGTTCTCGTATTCGGTTTCCCACGACCTTCGCGCGCCGCTGCGCAACATCACCGGCTTCATCGAGCTGCTCCAGCGCCGGCTGCGCGGCAAGTCCGACAAGGACACGGACCGCTACCTCGACATCGTCACCGCCGAGGCCAAGCGCATGAGCGCCCTGATCGACGACCTCCTGACCTTCTCCCGCGTGGGCCGGGCGGAGATGAGCCTGCAGCCGGTCGACCTGCTCGAACTTGTCGAGGAGTCGCGCCGCGAGCTGGCCCACGAGATCCAGGGACGCAGCATCGAGTGGCGCCTGAGCCCGCTGCCGCCCGTCCTGGGCGATCGCACGCTGCTGCGCCAGGTGATCGCGAACCTGCTGTCCAACGCGTTGAAATTCACGCGCCGCCGCGAGGTCGCCGTCATCGAGATCGGCGCGGAGCCGGCCCCGGATTCGGCCGACCTGGTGACCTTCTACGTGCGCGACAACGGCGCCGGCTTCAACCCCCAGTACGCCGACAAGCTCTTCCGAGTCTTCCAGCGCCTTCACAACATCCGCGACTTCGAGGGCACGGGCGTGGGTCTGGCCAACGTGAAGCGAATCGTCACCCGGCACGGAGGCTCGGTCTGGGCCGAGGGAAAGGTCGACAACGGCGCGACTTTCTATTTTACCCTGAAACCCTCGCGTTCCGCCCCCTGACCCGACCCATGCAGCCCTGTATCCTCCTCGTCGACGACGACCCCATCGGAGCCGAGCTCACGATGGCGGCCCTGGCCGAGTTGAATCTCGGCCTGCCTGTCCAGCTCGCGGTCGACGGAGAGGAGGCGCTCGACCTGCTGATGCGCCGCAAGCCCATGGATCCCGGCGCCGCGTGCCCGCCCTACCTGGTGCTGCTCGACCTGAAGATGCCGAAGGTGGACGGCCACGAGGTGCTCCGCCAGATCCGCGAGTCCGACCAGCTCCGCGCCCTGCGGGTGATCGTGCTCACCTCCTCCGACCAGAAATCGGACATGGAACGCAGCCGGGAACTGGGGACCGACGCCTACCTGCTGAAGCCGCCGAGCATCTTCGACCTGATCGACGAGTTCCGTAAGCTGGAGCCGCTGTTCCAGCCGCCGACCAAGTTCACGTGCTGAGCCGCGCCGCGGGCGCGGGTTGTTTTGGATGGCGACCGCGCCTCCGCGTCCCGTTATCCGCATCGAGCGCCGCCTGGCGTCCCGCCCGAATTCAATTCCACGATCCGATTTTGAACCACAGAGACACAGAGGGCACAGAGCCGGAAATCACCCTCATGGACTGACCCAGTCCCATTTCGGAGGCGACTGGCCAGGGTGCAGGAATCACCCGCAATCGCCTTTCTCCGTGCCCTCCGCGCCTCGGTGGTTCAAATTCAACCGCTTTATTCTGACATGACTCCCGCGTCTCCGACGACCTCCACGATCCAGCCTTCCTTCGCACGCCGCACCACAGGCGTGCGGACCTCGTTCATCCGCGAGATCCTCAAGGTCACGGAGAACCCTGCCGTGATTTCGTTCGCGGGCGGGCTGCCGAGCCCCGAGCTGTTTCCGGTCGAGGAGGTCGCGGAGGCGGCACGGGCAGTGCTGATGGACCACGGGCGCGCGGCGCTGCAGTACAGCACGACGGAAGGCTTCCTTCCGCTTCGCGAATGGATCGCCGAACGCTACGCGCGGCGGTTCGGGCTCGTGGTGAGTCCGGAGGAGATCCTGGTGACCACGGGTTCGCAGCAGGGCCTGGACCTGATCGCGAAGGTGTTCATCGATCCGGGCTCGCCCGTGCTCGTAGAGCAGCCCGGCTACCTCGGCGCGCTGCAGGCGTTTTCGGTGTACGAGCCCGAGTTCGTGCCGCTGGCCTCAGGGGACCGTGGGCCGGATCCCGCCGAGACTGCGGCGGTGCTGCGCGAACGGAGGCCGCGGTTGTTCTACACCGTCCCGAATTTCCAGAATCCGACCGGCGCGACCTTCGGACTCGCCACGCGGCGCGCGGCCGCCGAGGGCGCCAACGAGGCGGGCGCCGTGCTCATCGAGGACGATCCCTACGGGGAACTCCGCTACCGGGGCGCCGAACTTCCGCCGATGCGCAGCCTCAACCCGGCGACGCTCATGCTCGGCTCCTTTTCAAAAATCGTCGCCCCCGGGCTGCGCCTGGGCTGGGTCTGCGCTCCCCGCGAGGTGCTGCGCAAACTCGTCGTCATGAAACAGGCCGCAGACCTGCACACCGACGTCTTCGCCCAGCGGTTGCTTCACCGCTACCTCACGACCGCCGATCTGGACGCCCACCTCGCGCGACTGCGCGAAGTTTACGGCGGTCGGGCACGGGCGATGGTGGACCATTTCCAAGCCCTCATGCCCCGGGGCTCGGCGTGCAACGACCCCGAGGGCGGCATGTTCCTCTGGGCCACGCTCCCCCCCGGCATTTCATCACGAACGCTGTTCGACAGGGCCACCGCCCGGGAAGTTGCGTTCGTGCCCGGCGCCGCTTTCCACGTCGACGGCGGCGGAAACTCTGCGATGCGCCTCAATTTCACCAACACGCCAGAAGCGCGAATCCAGGAGGGAATGCAACGGCTTGCCGCCGCTACCGGAGAGTGCGCCGCCTGAGGCGCCCGGAAATCGAAAGACAGATCCGACTGTGAATGATTGGGTTAAGGAAATTTCATTCCAGCACCTCATGCGTTTGAATCCAAAGGGACCCTTCGGTGCCACCAAGGGATGTCACCATCATTCACATGCACACGCTCTCCCTCGCCACCCTCGTCTCGGTCTTCCCCGTCGGTGCCCTGCACGACTTGGTTCCGGTCATCGGCACCGCCACCCCCTTCATCTTCGTCATCTGTATACTGACCATCAAGGCCATCAAGCAGGCGCACGAACAGCGGCTCCGTCATGAAACGATTCGGCTGGCCATCGAAAAGGGGCAGTCCCTGCCTCCGGAAATCCTCAACCCGGCGAGAACCGATCCTCCGCCCGATGACCGCAAGGCCGGCCTGATCCTGATCGCGGTCGCGATCGGCGTCGCGCTGTTCTTCTACGGCTTCCCCTTTCCCCAAGACGCACAGGCGGTCCACGGCGTGATGTGGCTCGCATCGGTCCCAGGCCTGATCGGAGTCGCGCTCCTGATCAACTGGACCCTCAACCGCCGCCCGAGAAATCAGGAGCCGAGGTCCTGACACGGCCGTGGACACCTGCGAGGCCGACCTGATCGCGCGTGTGCTGGTCCGCGACGACCGGCACGCCTTCGCGGAACTGGTGAAGCTCCACCAGGCCGCGCTGCGCGCATTCCTGCGCCGCCTCGCGCACGGGGATCACGCGCTGGCAGACGATCTCGCGCAGGAGGCCTTTCTTGAGGCCTACCGCAAGTTGTCCGCCTACCGCGGGGAGGCCCGGTTCAAGACTTGGTTGTTCGGCATCGCCTACAATCGGTTTCGGCAATCGCTGCGGACGCAGCGCGAGAAAACCGTCGAACCCGGCCAGGCGCTGCTCGACGCCGGCTCCGAGAGTCCCGCTCCGGCAGCCGATCTTCGCCAGGATCTCGGCGAGGCGCTCGCGACCCTGCGCCCGGAGGAACAGACCGCCCTCCAGCTGTGTTACGGCGAAGGCCTCTCGCACGAGGAGGCCTCGCGGGTCATGGGCTGCCCCATCGGCACGCTCAAATCTCTCATCCTGCGCGCCAAGCAGCGCCTGCGCG
>JAJXYI010000249.1 GCA_021780625.1 bacterium
GAGGACCTGGCTTGGCGGGTTTTCGGAGCAGGTGCGACGAGTGCTGGTGCTGCACCAGCATCACGCGCTGGTTGAGGAGATGGGACTGCTGGGGCGGCATTGGAAGGACGACAAGGGGGCGCCGGCAGATCCGTCCAAGGACTGCTATTCGTCGCGGAGCTGCCATGATCTGGTGACGCTGCTCGGGAGCCTGGATGTGTACGATGCGGTGCTGGTGGCGCCGGTGTTTGAGTCGATCTCGAAGCCGGGGCATGGACCTCGGATGGGGACGGACTGGATGGCCTGGATGCGGGTGCAGCCGGGGCTGGGCGCACGGCGGGTGCCTGGGCGCACGGTGATTTACGCGCTTGGAGGCGTCGACGAGACGCGAGTGGCGAGCTGCCGTGAGGCCGGCTTTGGCGGTGTCGCCGTGCTGGGGGCCGTGTGGGGTGCGAGCGAGCCGCTTGAAGCTTTCGTACGACTGCACGAAGCGACCGAACGGGAAATCTCAAACCGCTGATGGAATGGCCACGAAATTCACAAGAAGAGCACGATGCCGTGCTGAGCGGTTCGCCGCAGCGGTGCCGTCTGTTCGTCTGCGCCTCTCTTTTTTGTGTTTCTTGTATTTTGGGTGGCCAAATCCTTCGGCCGACGCCCCATGAACCTGCCGCCTGAACAACGTCATCCGATCATGTGCCTGACACGCGAAGGCGGGGCTTCGGGGCCGGTGGAGCAGGCGCGGCTGCTGTGTGAGGCGGGGGCGCGGTGGGTGCAGCTGCGCATGAAGGAGGCGATGCCGGAGGCGTGGTTGAGCACGGCGAAGCAGGTGGTGGGGGTTTGCCACGACTTTGGAGCGTTGTGCATAGTCAACGACAGCGTCCTGATCGCGATCGCCTCCGGCGCCGACGGGGTGCACCTGGGCCGGCACGACATGGATTGGGGGCATGCGCGCCGGATGCTGGGGCCGAAAAAGCTGATGGGCGGCACGGTGAACGACGAAGAGGATGCCGCGCGTGCGGTGGCGTCGGGCAGCCTGGACTATGCCGGGGTGGGACCGCTGCGGTTCACGGGCACGAAGCAGAAACTGGCGCCGCTATTGGGGGCGGAGGGAATCGGGCGGCTGATTGAGCGGCTTGGAGGACTGCCTGCGTGGGCGATCGGAGGGGTGCGTCCGGAGGACCTTCCGGCGCTCCGGGCGACGGGCGCGAGCGGCGTGGCCGTGTGCGCGGCGCTGTACGGCGAACCGTCGGTGAAAAGCAACTACGATGCCTTTGCGAAGGCCTGGGAGAGGAATTTTCCAATATGAACACGACCTGCACACCGATTGAAATCGGAGGCGTCAAACTTCGCTCGCGCCTGTTTCTGGGCACTGGGAAATTCAGCTCGGGGAGCGTGATGGCCGAGAGCCTGAAGGCATCGGGTGCCGAGCTTGTGACCGTTGCGTTGCGGCGCGTGCGGGTTGGCTGGCCGGACGACGATCTCATGGCGTGGATCGACCGCAAGGTGCACCGGCTGCTGCCGAACACCTCGGGCGTGAGGGATGCGCGCGAGGCGGTGCTGGCGGCCGAGTTGGCGCGGGAGGCGCTTGAGACGAACTGGGTGAAGCTGGAGATCCATCCGGATCCGAAGTACCTGATGCCGGATCCCGTGGAGACCCTGGTGGCGACGCGTGAACTTGTGAAACGGGGTTTCGTGGTGCTGCCGTACGTGCATGCGGATCCGGTGCTCTGCAAACAACTGGAGGAGGCGGGGGCGGCGGCGGTGATGCCGCTGGGGGCGCCCATCGGGAGCAACCGGGGACTTGAGAGCCGGGCATTTTTGGAGATCATCATCGCGCAGTCGAAGATTCCGGTCGTGGTGGATGCCGGGCTGGGAGTGCCTTCGCATGCGGCGGCGGCGCTCGAGATGGGGGCGGATGCGGTGCTGGTGAACACGGCGATTGCGGCCGCGGAGGACCCCGTGCGGATGGCCGCGGCGTTCCGGGCGGGCGTCGATGCGGGACGGCTGGCCTTTGAGGCGGGCGTCGCACCGCGCAGCCTGCGTGGGGAGGCCTCGGCCAGCTCTCCGCTCACAGCATTTCTGGCGACAGTTTGAACCTCGAACCACCTGCTCAATTGAACCACAGAGGCACAGAGGACACGGAGAATTCAAAAATGCCGAGGATTCACAATGGCTGTCGGGAGCAACTTTACGTCTCCAACTCGCTGCCTTTCCTCCGTGTTCTCTGGGTCTCGGTAGTTCACCCCGGTGTTTTTCGTGGCCAATCCCTCAGGGCAAAAACGACATGAGCTTTTCACGAATACTGGACGAACATCGGTTTGAAGACGTGGTGGCGCGGGTGCGTGGTGCCACGGAGCGGGACGTACGACGTGCCCTGGGCCGCGTGCGTTCGGGGCTGGCGCTCGACGACCTGGCGGCGCTGCTGTCGCCCGCGGCGGAGGCGCACCTTGAGGAAATGGCGGAGATGAGCCGGCGGCTTACTATCGAGCGCTTTGGCCGAACGCTGTCGCTGTACGCGCCGCTCTACCTCTCGAACGCCTGTGCGAACGTCTGCACCTACTGCGGCTTCAGCGCGCACAACAAAATCCGCCGGAAGATCCTCAATCCGGTGGAGATCGAGGCGGAAGCGGGCGTGTTGAGCGGGCACGGATTCGAGCATGTGCTGCTGGTGACGGGCGAGGTGGGCCACGTGGGTGTGCCGTACCTGCGCGAGGCGATCCGGCAGCTGCGGCGGCGGTTTGCATCGATATCGATCGAAGTGCAGCCGATGGGGCGCGACGACTATGCCGAGCTCGTGGGCGAGGGGTTGAGCGCGGTGCTGGTTTACCAGGAGACCTACGATGCGGCGGCGTACAAACGCACGCACCTGAGCGGGCCGAAGGCGGACATGCGGCACCGACTGGACACGCCCGACGCGCTGGGACAGGCGCGGGTGAAAAAGGTGGGGCTGGGGGCCCTGTACGGGCTCTCGGACTGGCGGGCGGACTCGTGGTTTGTGGGCCTGCACCTGCGGCACCTGGAAACGACGTATTGGAGGACGCGGTACAGCATCTCCTTTGCGCGGCTGCGTCCGCACGAGGGCGACGAGATCGCGGTGACGCCGTTTGGCGAGCGGCAGCTCGTGCATGCGGCCTGTGCGTTCCGACTGTTCAGCCCGGAGGTGGAACTCTCGCTATCGACGCGGGAAAGCGCCCGGTTCCGCAATCACGCGTTCCGGCTTGGCTTCACGCACATGAGTGCGGGATCGAAGACGAATCCGGGCGGGTACACGAGCGCGCCGGAGTCGCTCGAGCAATTTGCGATCGACGACGACCGCAGCCCGGCGGAGGTGGCAGAATTTCTGCGCGGACAGGGGTACGAGCCGGTCTGGAAGGATTGGGATGCGACCTTCGACGGGTTCGGGCTGGTTGCACCGCGCGAGCTTGAGGGAGGGAAGGTTTGAACCACAGAGGCGCTGAGGCCACAGAGCAATTCCGCTGGAACCTGAACGGCTTGAGGGATTGGCCACAAAAAACACGAAAAGGCGCCGGGGGGGCCGGCGGTGGTCGAGGTGCGCCCATGGGCGCACGCAACGCAAAGCCGAGACCACTGGGATTTTGTGTTTTTCGTGGCAATTCCCTTCCGACGGCTTTGGTTGCAGCGCAGTCTCCCCGAGGATTCTATCAGCCGCGCCAACTATCACATTCAACCATGGAACTGAGCTCCCAGGACATTGCCCGATATCAACGCCATCTCGGACTGAAGGGATTTGGTCCCGAGGCGCAATTGCGGCTCAAACGCGGACGTGTGCTGGTGATCGGCGCGGGCGGGCTGGGGAGCCCGGCGCTGCTGTACCTGGCGGCGGCGGGCGTGGGGAAAATTGTGATCGTGGATTCGGACCGCGTGGACGTTTCGAATTTGCAACGCCAGGTGCTGTACACGGAGGCGGACTGTGGCGTGTTGAAGGTGGTGGCGGCGGCGAGGAGGCTACGTGCGCTCAATCCCCTGATCGAGGTGGAGGCCGTGGTCGGGCGTTTCGAGCGGGCTAACGCGCGGGAGCTGGTGCGCGGCTGCGACGTGGTGGTGGACGGCTCGGACAATTTCGCGACGCGGTACCTGGCGAACGACGCCTGTGTGCTGGAGGGGAAGCCCCTGGTGTACGGGGCGATTCACGGCTTTGACGGACAACTCAGCGTCTTCAATTACAAGGGCGGGCCAACCTATCGCTG
Source organism: bacterium (assembly GCA_021780625.1). The sequence goes on from JAJXYI010000249.1 coordinate 4,188, forward strand.
CCTGTTTCCGGAGCCGCCGGCGCCGGGCACAGTGCCGAACTGTGCGGAGGCGGGGGTATTGGGTGTGCTGCCGGGCCTGATTGGAACGGCGCAGGCGTGCGAGGTGTTGAAGCTGCTTTCAGGCGTGGGCGAGCCTCTGTCGGGGCGGCTGCTCCTGTGGGATGCGCTCACGATGGAGGTGAGGACGGTGAAACTGGCGGCGTCACCGAATCGTGGGGACATCCGCGAATTGCCTCCCGAGGGTTACGGGGAGACCTGTGCCGTCGGCGAGGCCGGGGGGGCGGATCCGGATGAGATGGACGTGGAAACCCTGCGAGCGCGCCTGGGTAATCCGGGTGGGATACAGCTCATCGATGTTCGGGAAGACTATGAACGGGAGACCGCCGGCACGATCGAACCGTCGGTGCACCTGCCGATGAGCGAGATCAACGCCTGGAGGGTAGGCAAGGGGCTCGATCCTGCGAAGCCGACCTGCGTGTACTGTGCGGCGGGAGTGCGGAGCCTGCACGTGCTGCCGACGCTGCGGGGGCTGTTTGGATTCGCCGACGTACGGAGCCTGCGCGGGGGGATGCACGCGTGGGCCTCGAAAGGGAGATGACTTGTTGAATCACAGAGCACAGAGAACACGGAGGAAAGGCTGCGGAAGAAATTTAACAGGGATGGAGGGGATGAAAGGGATGGGATCCGAATTTCGAAAACAGAGAACACGGAGATGAACGCGATCATTTCGACGAGAGGAAGGTATGAACGTTGTTGGATGCCACGGACGACATCCTGGCTTGCGGACATCCATTCCATCCCCTCCATCCCAGTTAAACTCGTTTCCCCGGTTGGCCGGGCGCTCGTTGCGCGATGAAACCCCCTATGCGACTCCAGGTGCGGGCGAGAAGGCCGCTGTGTGTATTGACCATCGCGGGCTCGGACAGCGGGGGCGGTGCAGGCATCCAGGCTGATTCACGCGCGATTCGCGCGTTGGGGGTGTTTCCGTTGACGGCGATCACGGCGGTGACGGCGCAGTCGACGCGGGGCGTGCGGGCGTGGTGCGCGGTGGAGCCTCGGTTGATTGCGGCGCAGATCGAGGCGGTCCTTGAAGACATGCCTGTGGGGGCGGTGAAGACGGGGCTATTGCCTGGGGCGGCGGCGGTGCGTGCGGTGGTACGGGCATTGGGGGAGACCGCGGTGCCGCTGGTGGTGGATCCGGTGGCGGGCTCGACGAGCGGGACGGAGTTTCTGGATGCGGCGGGGCGTCGGCTGATGCGGCGGGAACTTTTCCCGCGTGCCGCGCTGGTGACGCCGAACTGGCCGGAGCTGGCGGTGTTTGTCGGAGGGAAGGTAGAGGACGAGGAAGAGGCGGAGAAGGCGGCGCGGATGCTTGCGGAGGAGGCGGGGTGCGCGGTGCTGGTCAAAGGCGGGCACGGAAGCGGGGCGCGCTGTGTTGACCTGCTGGTGAGGCCGGGGAAGGCGGTGCTGCGGTTCGAGGGCGCGCGTCTCAGAACGCCGAATACGCATGGCACCGGCTGCACGCTGGCCTCGGCGATTGCCGCTGGGCTGGCGCGCGGGTGGAGCCTTCCGAGGGCGGTGGAGACGGCGCGGGACCTCGTCGCGGGTGGATTGAAGGACGGGAGGGGCCTGCGCTGGGGAGCGGGGGCTGGGCCGGCGTTTCCGGGATGAGACCAAGGCGATTCAACCACCCCGACGTCGGCGGTGGAATTGAACCGAAAAACCGCCGTCGAGCCACCGGGTCACAGAAGGCACAGGGCGTGAAATCGGCGTGGGGCCTGATTCAATCCCCAACCCCGGAGGTGAAGGGCATTGAACACGAGATCATCCCGTAAATGCCTTTCTCCGAGCCGTCGGTATTCGTGGTTGAACTGCGCAGAAAGGATGCACGCAGCATGCTCCCAAGGAGCATGACATTCCCGAGGAGAATCGCATTTTTCCCCGACTTGCCTCCCGCAGAAGGCTTTCCGTCCCGTCCGCCGTCCGGCTTCTAACGACCGTCGTCGGAACGTACTGCTGCGAATGGAGGGATTCGGAGCAGCCGTGGGGTCAGCGGAGGAAATCCGACCGGTTCAGGGCACCGACGAGGCGGCCTTTTGCATCGACGACGGGCAGGATGCGCAGGGCGGAGTGCTTGAAAATGTCGGCGACCTCGGATTGGGGTGCGTCGTCCTTCACCGAGTGTGCGGCGGCGACCATGGCAGACTCGACCCGGGCGTCCTGGGAGGAGAGGGCGAGCACGCTGAGATCGGCGACGCCGCGCAGGTTGCGATCCGTATCGATCACGAACACGGAGGACACGGCATCGGGGTGGAGACTGGAAGCGCGCAGGGATGTGAAGAGATCGGCCATGCGGATATCTCCGGCGACGGCGATGAACTTCTGGGAGACCGGGAGCTTGGCGGGAACGATGCCGGCGGCGGTGTCCTGATCCTGGTGCTTGAGCTCCTCAAGGGCGGCGGCGAGATCGTCACCGGGGAGAAATTTGGTCGTCTTGCGGGTGACCGAGAGCATCACGGTGTCGGTGGACGAATCCTCGACGGAGAGGGGGCGGAAGATGCGCCAGGAGATGAGTTCGTCGGGGGTGGGGCCCTTGCGGCCGAAGCCGAGCCATGCGAGCGGATGTTTCCGGGAGGTGTCGACATGGACGAGGAGCATGCGCCCCTTGGACTCGAGCAGATGGAGATCGTTGACCTCCTTGGTGCGGCGGCCGTCGATGTCGAGAATGGTCTGTCCCATCAGATGTTCATTGAGCAGGAGCCAGCCAGGCTGGTCCTCGTAGGGACGGAACGGTGGATCGTCGGGCTGGAGTGCGACGAGGACGATGCCAGGTGAGACGCGGACGACGCGGTCCCAGGGAAGGAATTCGTGGGGTTTGCCCCAGCCGTGATCGATCAGCAGGCCGACGACCTGGGGATAGGGCGAGGCGATCTTCACGATCAGATCCTTCACGTGCCCGAGGGGCTTGCCATCGGGGGTGGCGGAGACGGGACACTTCAAAACCTCGGAAAGGTAATAAAAGCGGTAGTCAGGGGTTTCCCCCACCACATTGGCGATGGACTTGGACAGTTTGGTCGTGGGTGCTGTCATCGGAATAACCTCATGTTCTTAAACCTGGGAAAGGAGAATGGCAATGCGTGGGATGGGCGTTGGGCCTGGGCTCAACGTTTGGGAGTCTTGAAACCCCAGAGCATGCGCAGGGGGGAGAGCTTGCGGAGGAGGCGTTCGACCTCGTTGCTGGGCTCGGAGGGGGCGGCGCGCTGGGCGGCGAAGACGGCGACCTTGACGTAATCGTTGAGGAAGGTGGAGAGGACGAGGCCGCCGATCAGCACCCACAACAGGGAGACGGGCAGTGGGGACACGATCCAGCCGAAGGTGAGCATCAGGAACACGACGATCGAATCGATGATCATGGCCCAGAGCAGGGGCTTGCTGGGGGTGGATTCCCAGAGATGGCCCCGTTCGCGGATCAGGAAGACGGTGCAGACGTTGGAGAAGAACAGGAGGGCGAAGCCGAAACTATGGAGCTGGCCTGCCTGGGCGGTGATGTGGAAATAGTGATCGGCGATGTAGAACAGGCCCAGGGACTCGATGACGGCGAGGACGCCGAGGATGATGCCGATGGAGACCAGGCCGGAGATTTCGAACACCTCGGGTTCCTTGCTCCACTTCACGTGATCGGTCGAGAACGAGATGGTGACGAAATCGAGGATGAACAGCAGCAGGGCCATCTCGAGGGCGGTGACCATGTATCGGCCGGTAATGAGATAGGCGATACAGATGAAGACGACGGTCTGGAACGTCTTCACGATCTTGTTGAGGATCCAGTTGAGGACGCGCTGATGGATGATGCGCCCCATCTTGATCAGATTGACGATATTGCCGAGGCCCTCCTCGGTGAGGACGACGCTGGCGGCCTTCTTGGCGATATCGGTGGCGTTGCTGACGGCGATGCCGACCTCGGCCTGCTTGAGGGCGCCGGCGTCGTTCACGCCGTCGCCGGTCATGCCGACGATTTCGCCCTGCTTCTGGAGGGTTTTCACGATGAGGAACTTGTCCTCGGGAAGGACCTCGCCGAAGCCGTCGGCGTTGCTGACAATCTCGTAGGCCTTGGGGTCGTTGGTCTTGATGGCCTCGCGGATGATCTCGGGGGCCATGACGTTTTCGCCGATGCCGACCTCGCGGGCGATTTCGCGGGCGATGGGCTTGGCGTCGCCGGTGAGCATCTTGATCTTCACGCCGAGATCGCGGAGCTCGCGGATGAACTGCTTGGAGGTGGGGCGCGGGGGATCGTAGAGGGCGGCGATGCCGACGAAGCGGGGCGGGCCGTTTTCGGCGATGGCGACAGCGATGGCGCGGAAGCCCTTTTCGGCCCAGGCGTTGATGGCCTGGGCGAAGGACTGTTCCTCGTCGGGGCTGAGGGCGCACATGGCCTTGACGACCGGGTAGGCGCCCTTGGTGACCCTGAGGTGGCGGCCCTGATACTCGATGGTGGCCTCGGTTTTCCGGGTGCTGGGGTCGAAGGGGATGAATTCGGTCTGCTCGTATCCGGCGAGGTCGACCTTGCGGTCGCGGGCCTTGTGGATGAAGGCGAGATCGATGGGGTCCTTGTTGGCCTCGAGACTGGCGAGGGTGCCCCAGCGGTAGAGATCGTCCTCG
>JAJXYI010000711.1 GCA_021780625.1 bacterium
GAAATCTCCTGCGACAATGCCGCCATGGGCCAGCACGACCTCGTCCAGATCGTCGAGGTCATGGGCCGCAGCGCCGGCTGGATCGCCGCGGGCGCCGCGCTCGCGAAGCGCCGCGACCATCCGAACGATCCCCCGCACCTGATTTTCCTCCCCGAGGTGGCCTTCTCCGTCGAGAAGTTCGTCGCCGAGGTGAAGCGCGTCCTGGCCCGTGAGAAGTTCTGCTCGATCGTCGTGGGCGAGGGCCTGGTCGACGCCGACGGCAACTACATCGCCGCCAGCACCAAGACCGACGCCTTCGGGCACGCCCAGCTCGGCGGAGCCGGCTCCTACCTGCAGGGCCTGGTCGAGCAGCACCTCCCGGGGATCAAGGCCCGCGTGGTGAGCCTCGGCATGGCCCAGCGCGCCGCCGCCCACTGCTCATCCAAGGCCGACAACGACGAGGCCTTCCTCGCCGGCCAGGCCGCCGTGCGCGCCGCCGTCCTCGAGGCCGAGACCGACAAGATGGTCACGCTCGTGCGCGGCAACACCGACCACTATTCCTGCGAGACCGGCCTCGCCCCCCTCGCCGAGATCGCCAACGGCGTGAAGAAGCTTCCCCGCGAGTGGATCAACGAGGACGGCGTCTCGATGAACTACCAGTTCGTCCGCTACGCCCAGCCCCTGATCCAGGGCGAAGTCGCGATGCCCTTCGAGAACGGCCTGCCCGTCATGGCCCACCTCGACAAGCAGCGCGTCGACAAGATGCTCGCCCCGTACGAACTCTGAGCCAGGTGCCAGCGCTTCCTTTTCAAGACCGGCCGGAATTTCCGGCCGGTTTTTTTGTATCCCCAACGCGGAGACGCCCGCGCCTCAGCTGGCGTGGGGCAGCACGAACAGCAGCATGGCGAGCACGTGGCACACCGCGCCGCCCGCAGCCAGTCCCTGCCATGCGGCCTGCCGGTACGGGAGGCGGCGGAGACGGTAGAGCCCCACGCCCAGCAGGTAGCACAACCCACCCGCGAGCAGTAGCCAGAGCGCGCCAGCCGGCAGCGCCGTGATCACCGGCCCGAGCGCAAACACCAGAAGCCAGGCGACCAGAAGGCTCGCCAGGCCGGAGGTCACGCTGACGCGCCCGCCAAAAATCACGTGGAGCGCCGCACCGATTCCACACAACCCCCAGATCACTCCGAACAGGCTCCAGCCCCAGGGCCCGCGAAGGGTCGTGAGCAGGATCGGCGTAAACGTCCCTGCGATGAGCAGGATGGCCCCGGCCTGGCCCAGCCGGCGCAGGCGGCGCTTCGCCGCGTCCGAGCGGCGGGCGTGATACAGAGTGGACACCGCGGACATCGCCAGCAGGGTGACGCCGAAGACTGTGAAACTGACCACGTGCCAGGCGCTGCCACGCAGGCTCGCAAACACGATCAGGAGCGCCAGGCCCGCGACCGCGATCGCCAGTCCAGCGCCGTGAGAGATCCACGCCGCGATCCGTTCACCACGCGTGAGTGCACGAACCGGAACCTCAGCCCTCGACGACGCCGCATCGCGGCGCGTGCGCACCGAGTTCCGCGCAAGCGAGTCAAGCTGGCGGATAATCCAGACAGGCTGCGGGCTGTTGAATTTTTCCGGACTCCAATCCTCGCCGTCGGCGTACACCGTCCGCGGGATGACGCAGGTGCCGAAGACCCAGTCGGCCACGGGCAGTCCGAAGAAGCCCGAGATCGACTCGTTGCAGTCGATCACGGCGTGGTGGCGAAGGTGGAAGGCATAAACCGGGCGCCAAAACCAGCCCCAGCGCGGATGCGCGATGAGCGGATCCCAGACCTCGAAGGGCCAGTGGTTGATCGCATGCAGCACCTCGTAGAGCGACAGCGACACGGCGAGCGCGAGGTAACCCGAGAAGAACCAGGGGAACGAGGGCAGCAGCCACTGCATCAGCGCGAGCACAGGCGTGGCAAGGGCGGCAAACACGGCCATCGAATACCAGGGGAAGAAGGAGGCCTCGCCCTGCTCCGGCTCCACGATCGGAAATTTATTCTCGATGCAAAGCACCCCGCGACCGTCGCGGGACCGGCGCCTTCCGATACGCGTGAGGGCGTGGTGAAGCGTGTGCTGCCGGTAGAGCCGGCGCAGGAAGGGCACCGCGGAGGTGTGCAGGACGTAGCGGTGGAAGAAGAATTCGACGAACCCGTTCGCCAGGCTGACCACAACGAAGGCCACGGCCGCCTTTTCCCACGTGGAAAGGAACTGACCGGTCCAGAAACCCGGTGCTGCCAGACGCAGAAGCGCGGCAAGTCCCGCGAGCGACGCGAGCATCGTGATCGTGAAGAGGGGTAGCGAAAACGCCTCGTGGTGGGCCTCCTGTGAGGCCGGAGCGGGATCCTTGGGCATCCGTAACCATTCGCCGTTCGCGGCGATTCGCAAATGCCGGAGACGATCGAGCGCCAAACCCTTCCCTCCCCGCGACTTTCCCCATGCTAATTTTTCGCGACGCGGCGCATCGGACCCCGAGCGCACGCGGGAGGACCGCACTTGACCCTGGCCGCGGAGGACGGATGCGCCGTATCCTGATTCCTGATTCCCGCGCATCCCGCAGGCCGGCCAGCCCACCACCCATCCATGAAAATCCACACCTACAACCTGATTGTCCGCTGGACGGGTAACACCGGCGACGGCACCCGGAGCTACCGCGGCTACCGCCGCGACCACGTCGTCCAGGCCGCCGGCAAGCCCTCCCTTGCCTGCTCGAGCGACCCAAGTTTTTTCGGCGATCCGTCCCGGTACAATCCCGAGGAGCTGCTCGTCTCCTCCCTGTCGGGTTGTCACATGCTCTGGTACCTCCACCTGTGCGCCGTCAACGGAGTCACGGTTTCCGCGTACACCGACGAGGCGTCCGGGACGATGGAGGAAGGGCCGGACGGCGCCGGCCAGTTTACGCGTGTGGTGCTGCGGCCCAGGGTCACCATCCTCGAGGCGGGCGCGACCGCGAAGGCCGGAACGCTCCACGAGCAGGCGCACCAATTCTGCTTCATCGCGCGCTCCGTGCGCTTCCCGGTGGAGGTTGAACCGACGATCGAGGTGGCATCGCCGCAGACGCCCGCGTGATGCCATATCGGGTCGGATCGCGCAGCGGATGGCATTTGCTTCGGTGAGTTCGTGTAATCGCTTGGCTTGGCCTTCTTTGTTATCTTCGTTCCCTTCTGTTGACTGCGTTTTCTGGCTGAATCCTGCCCCGAAGGGCGGCGCGGCCGGATTCACACCGCGGCCCCCGACTCGGCGCAGGGCGTCCGACGCTACGCGTTTCTGCGAAATTCACCCAGGTTGACACTTCCGTATATGCGTTAACAATCATTCAAAAGGATTTGCTATGAAATCCGACGCTCATTTCGGACACAAGACTCTGGTTTTGTTCAGGTTGTGCTTAGCGGGATTGGCCTTGGGGCTGATGTCGTTGCGGGCGGAATCCGCGGAATCGACGACCGATCGCCCGCTTTTGGCGGCGGGTTATGCGGTGACCAATGTGCTTCGGTTTCACCGGCTGAGCGGGGCGACGATCGAGTGGAGAAGCACGCCGGTGTGGAGGACGCTTCGTGGCTGGGTCTCGTACAGCACCGACACCCATGGGGCGTATTTTGCGGGTGTGGGCGGCTACTATGGACTGCCGTTCGCCGACCGCTGGGAGTTCGGACTGTCATTCGGCCCCGGATATTTTCGCGCGGACCATCGGATCGACCTCGGGGCGAAGGTGGAATTTCGCTCGAGCGTCGAGCTCAGCTACCGGCTCCGGTCGGGCAGGCGCCTCGCCGTGGGCTTTGGCCACATTTCGAACGGGAGCATCGGCCGGGTGAATCCCGGCTCCGAATTTGTGCACCTGTTGCTCGAGATGCCGCTTTGAACCTGAATGGCTCACGGAACAGAAGCCAACGAAGGGAACGAAGCGGCTGAACCTAAATGACCCCAAAAGCCGCAATTGAACCACAGAGATCACAGAGGCTGAAATCCAAGCAAGGGGCGGAATCAGCGCTCACCTCGGAGGTGAAAGAGATTCGATACAAAATTCCCGCCCACCTGCATTTCTCCGTGTTCTCTGCTCTGTGGTTCAATCGCGGCCTTTAGGCTGAATCCGGATCAGGGCAGAGGCACAACGCCGGAGCCGGGTACTGGCGACTACCACGACTCACGGGCGAGGTCGCAGGCACCGACGTTCAGAACGGCGGACGCGTGGCGGACTCGTGTGCGCGCTCGACGAGCACGGCCTTCAGTTTCGAGAGAACCGCCTCGGTCGAGCAAGGCTTGGCAAGAAAATGCCGCGCTCCTGCCGCCGAGGCGCGCTCGACATCGCCGTGCGCGTTGAGACCGCTCGCCGCGATGATGGGTAGCCGCGGGTTGATGCGACGAAGGGCCGAGATGAGGGCGGGGCCGTCCATCACGGGCATGCTCATGTCGGTCAACACCACGGCGATCTGCTCCCGGTGCAGCGCGTACAATCCCACCGCCTGGGCGCCGTCGGCTGCCGTGACGACCCGGTAGCCGTACGACTCGAGCGTCTTTCGGGTGATGTCCCGGATCGAGGCCTCGTCCTCCACGAGCATGACGAGCTCGCCGTTTCCGCGCGGGAGCCGTTCCCCGCCGACGTCGGGATCGGCGAAAGTCGCCGGGCCGTCCTGAGCGCGAAGGTAAATGGTGAATACGCTGCCGACCCCGGGTTCGCTGCGCACCTCGACCGTCCCGCCATGGCTGCGCACGATACCCATGACCGTCGAAAGACCGAGGCCCGTGCCCTTGCCCAGGTCCTTGGTCGTGAAGAACGGTTCGAAAATGCGGTCAACGACGTCCGGGGGCATGCCGCATCCGGTGTCCTCGACTTCCACGACCACGTAAGGCCCGGCCGCCAGCGCCTGGCGGGCGCCGGATTTTCCGGCACCGACCGTTGCATTCGAGGCCTTCAGCGTCAGATGACCGCCGCGAGGCATCGCGTCGCGCGCGTTGACGCACAGATTGAGCAGCACCTGGTTGATCTGGGTCGGATCCCCGAGCACAGGCCAGAGGTCGTCGGGAATCGAGGAGCGCAGCAGGACATTTTTCGGGAACGTGTTCCGGACGATCGCCTCGACGTCGCGCACGATCTCCCCCAGCCGCACCGAGACCTTTGCACCCTCGACACCGCGGGCGAAAGAGAGCACCTGCTTCACGAGGTCCGAGCCGCGGCGCGCACTTCGTTCGATGGTGTCGACGACATGCCGGGCGCCCTCGTCCGTGGCGAGGTCCTTGAGCAGCTCGATGCCCATGAGGATCGGAGCCAGGATGTTGTTCAGGTCGTGAGCGATGCCGCCGGCGAGCGTGCCGATGCTCTCCATGCGCTGGGCGCGCAGGAACTGCTCCTGGAGGCGTTTCTGCTCGGTGATGTCGGCGTCGATCGCGAGCACCGCCTTGGGGCGCCCCTGGTCGTCGCGAACGAGCGTCCAGCTGACGTCGACGACGATCGGGCGCCCGTCCTTGGTGTGTTTCACGATTTCGCCGTGCCATTCCCCGCGGTCGAGAAACTCGGACTGCACCTGGTCGAAGCGGGAGGAATCGCGATACAGGAGTTCTCGGGAGGACCGGCCGACGGCCTCGTCGGAGGTCCAGCCGTAGGTGCGTTCGGCGCCCTTGTTCCAATAGACGATGTGATCGTCGAGGTCCTTCACGAAGATCGCGTCGTGCGCCCGGTCCAGGAGCGTGGCCTGCTCCTTGATCCGGTCCTCGGCAAGGCGGCGCTCGGTGATGTCCTCGGACGTGCCCACGATCCAGCGTTTTCCACGGGCTTCGTCATGCACGGGCGATGCACGATCGCGGATCCACCGCGCGGTGCCGTCGGGGCGGACGATTCGATAGATCTCATCGTAACCGGCAGCGCCCTGGCAGGCGGCGACCGATGCCATGCGCGGCCGATCCTCCGGATGGATCGATTCGAGGAAGGTCGAGCGCTTCGCGAGAAAATCGGAGGCAGGGCGTCCCCAGATCTTTTCGAAGGCGGGGCTGATGTAGGTGATCCGGTCCGCTTCCGGATCGGTGATCCAGAACACCTCGTTGATGTTTTCCGCGAGCATCCGGAACCGCTGCTCCGTCTCGCGAAGTGAGATCTCAGCCGTCTTCCGGTCGCCGATGTCGCGCTGGAGGGCGCGGTTGGCGTCCTCCAGCTGGATGGTCTTTTCCTCCAGTTTTCGGATGAGCGTCTGGCTGTAGACCTTGAGCAGTTCGCTGTTGTCGCCCGTCGGCGGGCTGGGCGGCTCCTCCAGGGGCTTCGCCGCACGGGATTGCACGTCGCGAATGCGGGCGAGGAAATCCTCGGGTTCGGCGGGTTTCAGGATGAAGGCGTCGGCGCCCAGGCTCATGGCCAGCTGTTCGTCCTGGGGCTCGGTGTAGGTCGCGGTATAGACGACGAAGGGGACCGGCCTGAGAAGAGGATCCGCACGCCAGTGGCGCAGCAGCGTGTAGCCGTCCATCACGGGCATCAGCAGATCGGATACAACCAGGCCGGGGACCCGGGCCCTCCCCTTCACGAGGGCCTCCGCGCCGTGCCGGGCCACGTCGACCTCGAACCCCGAGCCCTCCAGCAGCGCGCGCAGGTAGTAGAGGTTGTCCTCCTTGTCGTCCACGATGAGCACTCGAGTCATGAAAGGTCCTCCGTCTTCGGTGCGCCGCCCAGGAACCGGGAGATCTCGTCCACGAAGGTGTCGGGGTTGATGGGTTTCTCGATGTATCCGTTGCAGCCCGCGGCGAGTGATTTCTCGCGGTCGCCGACCATGGCATACGAGGTCACGGCGATGATCGGCGTAGCCCGGAGCAAAGGGATTGCGCGCAGGGCCTGGGCGACGGCATAGCCGTCCATCTTGGGCAGCTGGATGTCGAGCAGGATGAGGTCCGGGCCCAGGCGTTCCGCCTCCTGGATGCCGCGGATGCCGTCGTCCGCCTGGACCACGCGGTAGCCGCTCTGTTCGAGCATGAAGGTGGCGAGGTAGCGGTTCTGTTCGTTGTCCTCGATCAGCAGGATGGTATGGCTCATGGGTCGATCCGATGTTTGAGGGGAAGGTCGACTGTGAAGACGCTTCCCCGTGACCACTGACTTTCGACTGAAATCTCGCCTCCGAGCAGTCCCGCCAGGCGGCGGCAGATGGCCAGTCCGAGGCCGGTGCCCTCGTGCTCGCGGGAGAGGCCGGTGTCGATCTGGCGGAACGGCTTGAACAGGGCCTCGAGGTCCTCGGGCTTGATGCCGATGCCCGTGTCGGCCACGCGCAGCCTGACGGCGTCGTGCGCCGGTCCGCCGGTTCCATTGCGGGCGCCCGGAACAAGCTCGGCCGAGAGGCTCACCTCCCCAGCCTGCGTAAACTTCACGGCGTTGTTCAGCAGGTTGAGCAGGATCTGCTCGACGCGCCGACGGTCGCTGACGATCTCGCCCACGCCGGGACGCACGGCAACCGACAGGCCGAGCCCCTTCTTTTCCGCCAGGGGTTTCACGAGGGCGGTCGTGCGCTCGATCGAAGCCGGCAGGTCGAAGGGCTCGGAGTGGACCGTGAGCTGGCCCGCCTCGATCTTGGAGAGGTCCAGCACGTCGTTGATCAGCTCGAGCAGGTGGCGCGCACTCGCGCGCACCATCGAGAGCTGCTTGGCCTGTTCCGGATTGAGCGGGCCGGCCATGCCGCGGAGCACGATGCCGGTGAACCCGATGATCGAGTTGAGCGGCGTGCGGAGCTCGTGGGACATCGTCGCGAGAAAGCTCGACTTGAGGCGATCCGCCGCCTCGGCCCTGACGAGCGCGGCCTCGAGCTCGGCGGTGCGCTCGGCGACACGGTGTTCGAGCGTCGAGGCGAGTTCCCGAAGCGCAGCCTCGGCACGCTTTCGTTCCGAGATGTCGATCCCGACCCCCACGAGGCAGCGCCGCCCCTGGTAATCGAGACGCCGGCCGGTGAAATAATACGGCGTTCTGCGCCCGTCCTTCGAGAGGAAGGGCGCCTCCACGGACGACTCGCCGCGGTCGAACACCTGCGAGATGCGCTCGACGAGCGCGCCGCGGTCCGCCTCGGCGAAAAAATCCAGCGGATGCATCCGGCCGATCTCGCTGGCCGTGTAGCCGGACACTTCCTCGAAATTTCGATTCCAGCGAAGGAAGCGCCCCTGTTCGTCGTAGAAATACAGGATCCCGGGCATGCTCTCGATGATCGAGTCGGAAAACAGCTTTTCGCTGCGCGCGGCGGCCTCGGCCGTGCGGCGCTCCCCCTCGACCTTGATGGCATCAAGCGCGAAGGAGATGTCGAACGCCGCCTCGGTGAGGATGGCGACCTCCCTGTCCTGAAAACAACCCGCCTCGTCTGCGTACACCGTCAACGTCGCGACCGGCACGCCCTGTATCCGGATTGGAAATGCAGCGGACGAGCGGAACCCCTGGCGCAGCGAATGCACTCGGAAAGGGAGCGTGGCGGGATCCTCGAGCAGGTCGTTGCAGACGTAGGGGCGATCTTCCCGGAAGGCGATGCCCGTCGGTCCCTGCCCCTCCGGACGCTCGTCGACATAGATCGTGACCTGTTTCAGGTATCCCTCGCGGTCTCCCCACGACGCGACCGGGCAAAGGGCATGGCTGTCCGGATCGTGCCATCCGATCCATGCCATGCGGAATCCGCCGTACTCCGAGAGCACCTGGCAGACCCTGGAAAAGAGTTCGTCGCGGTCGTGGGTCATCACGATCGCCTGGTTGATCTGGCTGAGCGCCGCGTACAGGCGCCTGAGGCGTTCGATCTCCGCCTCG
>JAJXYI010000069.1 GCA_021780625.1 bacterium
TTTTGCGGGCGTCTCGCGCGCCGAGCTGTTCGCGCAGATCGACGAGGCGCTCGCGGCGATGAACGAACTGCAGCGGAAGTATCCGGCGCTGCGCCGCGAGGACCCGTCGGTCGCGGCGGCTGCCGCGGCGGTAAAGGAGGACGAGGGGGCGATGCTCTTCGACCTCGGAGGCATGGATGTCCCCGCCGCACCCCCGCCCACGGACAAGCTCGCCGAGGAATTTACCCAGCTCCTGCGCGTCAACGGCGCCCGCCGCGCCCCGGTCCCGTCGCCCGCCGAAGCCGCGCCCCCGCCCGAGGGCGGCGGCATGCTCGACCTCGGAGAGACCCGCGCCGCGTCCTCCGCACAGCGGGTCGCCACGGCCCCGGCCAAGGCCGCCGAGGTCCGCGTCGTCAACGAGGTCACACTCCTCCAGTACGAAAAGGAACTGCTCGGCTTCTACGTCTCGGGCCATCCGATGGACGCCTACACCGGCCTTGCCGAGGCGGTCGACACCTTCACTCCTGACGAACTTCTGTCGCAGCCCGACCGCACGGAATTTCGCCTTTGCGGCATCGCGAGCAACATCGTCAAAAAGTATTCCAAGAAGGACAACCGCCTCTGGTCGCCCTTCACGCTGTCGACGCGGCGCGCCTCGCTGGCGCTCAACATGTTCGCGGACGCCTATGCCGCTTACGGGAAGAATCTCGCCGAGAACGTGCCCGTGATGGTGCTGGGCAACGTCATCCTCGGCCAGGACGGCGCGCGCATCAACGTGAAGGAGTGCTATCCGCTCGACTCGGCGATGGCTCTGGCCGTGAAGCGGCTGACGTGGCTGCTGAAGCCCGAGCACCCGGAGATCGGCGAATTTCTCCGCCGCATGCGGGAGACTCTCAACCAGTACGTCGGCGACACACGGGTGGAGTTCGGCTTCGTGATGGATGGGCGCGTCGGTCCGGTGGCGGAGGTGAGCACGGCGCTGACCCTGCGCGTCTATGGGAAGGCCTTCCAGGTTCTGCGCCGACATCCCGCGGTCGCGGGGGTGCTCGTGGAAACCAAGCGCCTGGAACTCAAACAGGACCGGCGCTGGGAGAAAAAGCGGGCCTGAGGCGTTCGGCGTCCCGGCCCCGGCGGGACGGGAGGCGGCTCAGTCGACGAGATAGTTCCAGAACCCACGCGTCTGGGCGCGGGCGTCGGCGGTGAGGATCACCCCTTCGGCGCCGGAGACTGTCTGGATAAAACGGATACCCTCGACCGGACCCAGGACAAACGCGGTCGTGGACAGGGCGCCCGCACGCAGGCAGGTGTCCGCGATGACCGTCGCCTGGAGGCAGCCGTTGGCCACGGGACGTCCGGTGCGGGGATCGAGGATGTGGCCGTAGCGGCGGCCTTCGTGGACGAAATGGCGCACGTAGTCGCCCGAGGAGGCGATGCCCTTGCCGGCGGGTGTGGCGATCGAGCCGACGGCGCTGCCGGGTTTATTCGGATCCTCCAGGCCGACGTACCACGAGGGCCGTCCTGGAGGAATCCCGAGCACGCGCAGGTCGTGTCCGAAATCCACGAGCGCCGCCGAGATTCCCTGTTGACGCGCGATTTCGGTGACGGCGTCCACGGCCCACTCCTTGCCGAAGCCGCCGAAGTCGAGTGCCATGCCCTCGAGGGGGAGGCGCACGCGGCCGGGCTCGAGCTGGACCTTGGACCAGCCCACGAGTCGGCGGGCGGCCTCGATCTCGGACTCGGAAGGCAGGTCCGCGTGGCTGCGCTTGTAGTCCCACAACGCGAGCAGCGGCAGCGCGGTGGCGTCGAGGATACCGCCGGAAAACGTATGCAGGGCCCCGGCCAGCCGGAGCATCTGCTCCATCTCGGCGTCGACCGGCGTCCAGTCGCCGCCGGCACGGCGGTTGATGGCGCTGAGCTGGCTGTCCGGGCGGAAATGCGAGTACCGCGCCTCGAAGGCCGCGACCCAGGCCGTGGCGGCCTTCTCGAAGGCGGCGGCCTGCTCGTCTCCGGAGCACACATACAGGACCTTGCAGTCCGTGCCCAGGGCCTTGAATGCCAGCGTGCGGAGCGGCACCGAGGGGCCCGACCCAGGGGCGGGTGGGGGAGGCGGGGTGCGGTTGGTGATGAAGAGACCCATGGAGGGACGTGGGAGGCGGAGTCGCACGGTGCGAGCCCGTGGAGCGACTCCGAGAGCATCTAGCCGGGGGAACTTCGCCCGTCCACGAAGATCTCTGGACCACCCGGCGGGGGGGGCGGCGCTCCGGTTTCCTCCGGTCCGGGCTCGACAAGACCGGGGCGCCGGTTCTGGAGTCTGTGACGATGTCTTCCTCCCCCCTGATCAACCGAGCCGCGATGGTGCTGCGCCAGGTCACCGACAAGCGTCCCGCCGATCAGGTGCTGCGCGAATTCGTCACCACCCATCGTGAATGGTCCCCGATCGAAAAGCGGGCCCTTGCCCGCATGGTCTTCGCCTATTTCAGGTGGTTCGGCTGGGCCGATCAGGCGGAGAGCCTCCAGAACCAGATCGAACAGATCATGGAGATGCAGGCTCGCTTCGAGCGCGATCCGGCCTCGATCAAGGTCGAGGCGCTCGCGGTACGCGCGGTGCCGGCGTGGGTTCGCGAGGAGCTCGACTTTACGCCGGAGTTTTTGCGCAGGCTCCAGCGGGAGCCGGTTCTGTGGCTGCGCCCGCGCACGGGACGGCATCGCGAGGTCAGCCGCGTCCTGGGCGACTGCGAGGAGGTCCGCGTCGAACGCCGCGACTCACGCTTTGTCTTCCTGGACGCGGCCTCCGGTCCGCATTGTCCGCCGACGGCCCATGCGGCGTGGCCGGACGACTGCCACCTGGGGCTGTTGCGCTATGGCGGTCGCAACGATCTTTTCCAAACGGCGCCCTTCCGCGAGGGAGAGTTCGAGATTCAGGACATCGCCTCGCAGATGGTGGGTCGCTTCTGCGCACCCGAGGCCGGGCAGACCTGGTGGGACGCGTGTGCCGGCGAAGGCGGCAAGTTGCTGCACTTGTCGGACCTCATGGGAGGCAAGGGGCTCATTTGGGCGAGCGACCGTTCAGAGCGTCGTCTGGAGATCCTGAAGCGCCGCGCCTCCCGCGCCTCGGCGTTCAACTACCGCTGCGCCGCCTGGGAGGGCGGTGTGAAGCTGCCGACCCGCACCCCCTTCGACGGGATACTGGTGGACGCCCCGTGCAGCGGGCTGGGGACGTGGCAGCGCAATCCGCATGCGCGGTGGACGACTTCGCCGCGCGACGTGGCCGAGTTGGCCGAGATCCAGAAGACCCTGCTGGGCAACGCGGCGGCCGGACTCAAGCCGGGGGGCCGCCTGGTGTATTCGGTGTGCACGCTCACCCGCAGCGAAACCGTCGCCGTGGCCGATGCCTTTTCCGCGCAACACACCGAGTGCGAGCCGGTGTTTCGCGGGACGATCTGGCCCCAGGATCTCGAGGGCAACGGCATGTTCATCGCCGCGTGGCGCAAGCGCTAGCTGGAGAGGGTTGCGATGTCCCGGAAAATCAGCCCGGAGACGGTGAAAGCCGACTTCAACGAGGTTGCGGCGGTGCTTCACTACACGCGCGCGGCCCACGAGCTGGGCCTGTGGAAATCGGAGCGGCTGGTCGTCGGGCGGTTTTTCCCCGATCGTGGCGCGCTCCTGCTCGAGGCCGGGTGTGGCGCCGGGCGCGCGACGCTGGGCCTGTGGGAGATGGGATACCGGAGCCTGGCCGCGTTCGATTTCGCGGAGGAACTGCTGGATCAGGCGCGCAGTCTGGCGGCCAATCGCGGCGCGGATGGAATCGGATTTTTTCATGCGGACGCGACGGCGCTACCGGATTGCGCCGGGATGTGCGGGCTGATTGGCCCCGGCCCTGTGGCGGACGCGCTTCGCCTTGCAGGCGGGTTCGGGGGCGCGCTGTTTTTGTTCAACGGACTGATGCAGATACCGGGCCGGGAGCGGCGCCGTGAGGCCCTTCGTCGCCTCGCCGCGGCGTGCCGGCCGGGCGCCCCGCTTGTGTTCACGACCCACGACCGCAACGCGTCCCGCACCGAACAGGCCCTGTGGCGTCTCGAGGCGGTCCGCTGGGAGAAGGGTCTCCAGGATCCGCGGCTCAACGAATTCGGCGACCGGTACTTCGAGGATGAGGCGGGGCGGACCTTCATGCACCTGCCCGATCGCACCGAGATCCTCGATGACCTTGCCGAAACCGGCTGGCGCCATGATTACGATGCACTGCGCCGCCAGATTGCGGCCGAGACGCGCGCGGTGAGGGATTTTTCCGACGAATGCCGGTTCTGGGCCGCGACGCGGGCGTGATCGCCTCCGGGCGCCTACAGCGCGAATCCCGCGGAGGAGGAATCCGCCACGAAGCCCCTTACGGTGTCGAGCGACATGAACGGCAGATCCCGGCCCAGAAACTTGGCGGCTTTCGCCAGGATCTCGTGGGGAACGGTCACGATGTCGCATCCGCACTCCGCGGCCTGCACGAGATTGTAGACCTCGCGCACGCTCGCCCACAGCAGTTCCGTCTTGGGAATGGATTTCAGCAGTCCGCGGCACTCGCGCATGATCGGCATGGGATCCCTGCCCGTGTCAGCGATGCGGCCGGCGATGATGGAGACTACGGATGGCACGGCCGGATTCAGCGCGTGGGCAACCTCGCGGACCTGGTTCGGGTTGACGACGGCGGTCACGTTCACGCGAACCCCCTGGGCGGCAAGTTCTCGAATCAGCGGGGCCGCGGACTCGCCGCGCGAGTTTGTCACGGGAATCTTCACGTACACGTTTTGGCCCCACCCCGAGATCTTCAGGGCCTGCCTGCGCATGTCCGAAAAATCGTCCGACAGCACTTCCAATGAGATGGGTTTGGCGGTCACGACTTTCAGGATGTCGCGGGCAAAGGCCTCGTAGTCCCGGATGCCCGCCCGCTTCATCAGCGAGGGGTTGGTCGTGAGCCCGTGGATGTAGGGCTTCTCGTAGAGCTCGAGGATTCCGGCTTTGTCGGCACCGTCGGCAAAGATCCGTATCTTAAGTTCGGATAGCGTGGACATTGTGGGATGTTGGCCGAAAAGGGGGGCCGGCGGTGGACAGCAAGCCATGGAAAGGTGTCCGCGTCGAGTCCGCGCCGCCTTCAATTTCCGGTGGGTCCCGCGTCTTGCCGGCGGGTCACCTTCAGGATCCGGTCGACCGCCTCGGCGAAGCTACCGACGACGAAATCCGGCGGAGCCGACATCGTCTCGGTGTATCCAAAATCGATGTGCACGGTACGGACGCCCGCACGCTGGCCGCATTCGATGTCGCGCCAGCGGTCGCCGACCATCCAGGAGCGGGCGAGGTCGAGTCCGAGCGCCGCCGCGGCGTCTAGGAGCATGCCCGGTTCGGGTTTGCGGCGCCGCGAGGTCTCGCCGCGCCCGGGATCGTAGCAGACTTCGATGCGCTCGATTTCGGGGACGAGAGCGAGGAGCCGGGCGTGCATCGCCTCCACGACCTCGCGCCGTTGGGCGCCCCGGCCGACATCGGGCTGGTTCGTCGCCACGACGAGCGCGAAACCCGCGTGCCTGAGCGCGCGGCAGGCCTCGGGCACCCCGGGAAAGAGTTGAAAGGCTTCGAGCGTCGCCGGGGGATAGGGCTTCCCGTCGCGAATGACCTGCACGTTGAGCGTTCCGTCGCGATCCAAGAAGACGGCCGGTCTGAGAGAGGACGTGCTCATGGCTGAAGGTGGGATTTGCGGCGGAAGACGCGGTAGTTGAGGAGGAGGAATACGAGCAGCGTCGAGGGCGGAAGCGCGAGGGCGGCCGCAAAGAGCACGCGCAGGCCAAGCAGGTCGTGGCCGGCCTTGAAAAGGCCCAGGTTCACCAGGTAACTGAGGGCGGCAGTCCCCACATATTCGCCGAACTGGCGCCAGGAGTCGCGCCGGTCGCTGGGCAGCGCCCAGAAACGGTTCATCAGGTAATGCGTTGCCGTGGAGCAGAAAAACGAGCAGCTAAAGGCGATGTCCGCAGCGAGCCATCTCTTGTACACCGCGAGCGTCGAGAACTGGACGAGGGCCGCGACGCCGCCCACGGTAAGAAAACGCAAAAACCTCACTTGCGTCTCGCGTGTCGGTGCCATGCCCTTGTGCATCAGCCAATCCGAATGAGTGTCACCGGCCAATCGCAACTCCAATTCGCCCTGGTGGGCTGCGGCCTGATCGGCCGGAAGCGCGCCCATGCGCTGGGTCAGCGCGGACGCCTGCGTTACGCCTGCGACGTCGACGGTTCGCGCGCCGCGGAACTGGCTGCGCTGGTGCCCGGATGCCACGCGGTGGGTGACCTGGGGGCCGTGCTCTCCGACGCCTCCGTCGATGCCGTGATCGTCTCGACGATCAACTCGTCGCTCGCCTCGCTGGCTCTTCAGGCCGTGCGTGCGGGCAAACACGTGCTCATCGAGAAGCCCGGCGCACTCGCCTCGTCGCAGCTGCGCGAACTGCAGGCCGCCGCCGCGTCCACCGGATCGCGCGTGAGGCTCGGCTACAATCACCGCTTTCACCCCGCCCTGCGCAAGGCCCGCGAACTCGTCGACCGCGGCATGCTCGGCCCGCTCATGTTCCTGCGCGGACGCTACGGCCACGGCGGACGCCGCGGCTACGACCGGGAATGGCGCGCGGATCCGCGGCTGTCCGGAGGCGGCGAACTCATCGACCAGGGCGTGCACCTGATCGATCTGTCGCGCTGGTTCCTGGGCGACTTCACCCGCGTCGAGGGGCACGCCGCGACCTTTTTCTGGGACATGCCCGTCGACGACAACGCCTTCCTCTCGCTGCGCACCGAGGAGGGCCAGACCGCCTGGCTGCACGCCAGCTGCACGGAGTGGCGCAATCTGTTCTCCCTGGAGCTGTACGGGCAGTCCGGGAAAATCGCGATCGACGGTCTCGGAGGCAGCTACGGCGTGGAACGCTGCACCTTCTACCGGATGCTGCCCGAGATGGGGCCTCCCGAGACGACGGCGTGGGAATATCCGCGTGGCGACGAGTCCTGGGCCCTGGAGACCGCCGCCTTCGCCGACGACATCCTCCTCAAACGCGAGCCTTCGCCGGGCCTGGCCGACGGCATCCGCGTCCTTGAGATTGTCGAGTCGGTGTACCAAAAGAGTGGGTACGCATTTGCCTCAAGGGCTGCCACGGAGCGCCCCCGGGAGCCGGCACTGCAACGCCCGCCCACGCCATGATCATCACGCGTTCGCCCCTTCGCGTCTCCCTGGGGGGAGGAGGCACGGACCTTCCCTCCTACTACCGCGAGTTCGGCGGCTTTCTGGTCGCCGCGGCGATCGACAAATACGTCTACATCACCCAGCACCGAACCTTCCAGGAGGAGATCATCCTGAAGTACTCCAAGCTCGAGCGCGTGCGCGAGGTCTCCGAAATCGAGCACCCCATAGTGCGCGAGGCGCTGCGTCTGGTGGGTGCCGACGATCCGCGCCATCTGGAGCTCACGTCGATGGCCGACATTCCCGGCGGCACCGGACTGGGATCGTCAGGGAGCTTCACGACCGCGCTGCTCAAGGCGCTGCACGCCTCCAGGAGGCATCCGATATCCCCTGCGGAACTCGCCGAGCAGGCCTGCGAGATCGAGATCAACCGCCTGGGAGAGCCGATAGGCAAACAGGACCAGTACATCGCCGCGCTCGGGGGGATCACGGCCTTTACCTTTCACCCCGACGGCCGCGTCGAGCACCGGCCGGTGCGGCTCTCCGAGGAGACCTTGTACAACCTGGAGGACAACCTGCTGCTCTTCTTCACGGGCTACAGCAGGAGCGCGTCGGCGATCCTCAAGGACCAGGACGACCGCTCGGCGCGCAACGACGCGGTGATGCTCGAGAACCTGCATTTCACCAAGGAATTGGGCCTTCGTTCCCTTGAGTGCCTGGAGTCGGGCGACCTGGGCGGGTTCGCCACGCTCATGGACCGGCACTGGCGCCGCAAGCGCGAGCGTTCGTCCGGCATGAGCAACGACCGCATCAATGCCTGGTACGACCGCGCGATGGCCAGCGGTGCGCTGGGCGGAAAACTCATCGGCGCGGGTGGAGGCGGTTTCCTGATGTTCTACGCCGGCGACAAGGCCGGGCTGCGCCGTGCGATGCGCGAGCAGGGACTCCAGGAGGTGCGTTTCCGCTTCGATTTCGAGGGGACCAAGGTGGTGGTTCAGAACTGAGCATGCCGATGACGGCCGTGCCCCAGAGCGCCTTTCCAAATCCCGCCGCTGCCCTGCCGGTGGCGATTCTCGCCGGCGGGCGCGCCACGCGGCTGGGCGCGATTGCCCAGGCCGTGCCCAAGCTCCTGGTCGAGGTTGCGGGTGAACCGTTTTTCGAGCACCAGATCAGGCTCCTCCGCAAAGCCGGGCTCACGCGGTTCGTCCTCTGCGTTGGCCATCTCGGCGAACAGATCGTCGAGCGCTACGGTGACGGCTCGAGCCGCGGGGTGACCATCGACTACGTCTTCGACGGGCCCAGCCTGCTGGGGACCGGGGGCGCCCTGATCCGCGCCCTGCCGCGGCTCGGCGAGGCGTTCTACGTGCTCTACGGCGACAGCTACCTGCCCATCGACTACCGCGCTGTCGGGCGTGCCTTCCTCGACTCGGGCAGGCTCGCCCTGATGACCGTCTTCGAGAACGCCGGTCGCTACGACGCCAGCAATGTGTGGTTCGAGGACGGCGCCATCCGGCTCTACGACAAACGTGCGCAAGACCCACGCATGCGGCACATCGACTTCGGTCTGGGACTCTA
>JAJXYI010000507.1 GCA_021780625.1 bacterium
GTAGCGCTGGAAGTTTGTGAGCAGGATGTAGTCTCCGAACTCCTCGAGGGGCACCCCGGTGTAGCGGGGCAGCCAGTTGGAGACGATTTCACGCCGGGTCTTCATGACGTGAGCATAGGCGGCCCCCGCGCCGATTCAACGCGCGAAAGGCCGGCGCAATGCGATTTGACGGAAGAGTTTCCAAAGACGCCGACGGCCGGCGTCCGACCCGCTCAGCCGGCGGCCGAGGCCAGCGCATTGCGGGTGTTGAGGTGTTCGTCGCCCGTGTATTTGTGCGACTGCTCGTCGGCGTGGTAGCTCGAGCGCACGAGCGGGGCGCTCTCGACGACCCCGAAGCCGATCGAAAGGCCGAACTCCTTCCAGTGCTGGAACTCCTCGGGCGTCACCCAGCGGTCGACCGGCAGGTGCTGGAGCGTGGGTTGCAGGTACTGGCCGATCGTCAGGATGTCCACCTTGTCGGCCACGAGGTCGCGCAGGCACTGCTCGATCTCCTCGATGCGTTCCCCGAGGCCGAGCATGATGCCGGTCTTGGTGGTGAAGCCGCGGGACTTCGCGTGGCGCAGCACGCTGCGGGAACGGTCGTAGCGGGCGTGGACGCGGACTGGCTTCTGAAGCCGCTCAACGGTCTCGACGTTGTGGTTGAAGATGTCGGGCTTGGCTGCGAGGACCGTGTCGACCTCGTCGAAGTGGCCCTTGAAGTCGGGCACGAGGACCTCGATGGCAGTCTCCGGATTGCGGTGACGCACGGCGCGGATCGTGGCGGCCCAGACGGAGGCGCCGCCGTCCTTGAGATCGTCGCGGGCCACACTGGTGATAACCACGTGGCGCAGTCCCATGCGGGCGACCGCGTCGGCCACGCGGGCTGGCTCGCCCAGATCCACCTCGGAGGGGCGGCCGGTCTGCACCGCGCAGAAGTTGCAGGAGCGCGTGCAGATGTTGCCCAGGATCATCACCGTCGCCGTTCCCCGGGACCAGCACTCACCGAGGTTCGGGCACTGGGCGCTCTGGCAGACCGTGTGAAGCGACTTGTCTTCAATCAGACTGCGGATGGCGGCGTAGCCGGGACCACTGGGAAGCTTGGCGCGGAGCCAGGAGGGTTTGCGCGACGATTGCATGGAAGGAATCAACAGAATGCGGTGAACGGCCCATCGCAACCCTCAAGCGAATCGAATCCCCGGGGCCGGCGAGACCGCCGGGGCGGGGCGGGGTGTCGGATTTCGGTGCAACCGGTTTCGGCGCGGGAAATTGCGGCAGTGCCAGGCCGGCACGGACTCGGCTAGAACTCGGAGTCGTCGCCGCCCCGATAGAGCGGAAGCAGGCGCCAGAATTCCTCGGACAGCAGCGCCTTGACCTCGTCGCGGGGGATTTCCCGGCCGAGTTCGGCCTGAATTGAGGTCACGGTGCCCTCGAGCGGGCTGATTCCGCAGGGCACGATGCCGCCGAAGTGGGCGAGGTTGGGCGAGACGTTGAGGGCGAAGCCATGGTAGGCGATCCACCGGCGGACGGCCACGCCGATGGCGGCGATCTTTCGTTTTCCGATCCAGATCCCGGTTTTCCCCGGGTTGCGGGAGGCGGCGAGGCCGAGCGAACCCACGGTGTTGATCAGCACCTGTTCGAGAAAACGCAGGTACGCGTGCAGGTCGCGGCGCGGTTCCAGGCTCACGATCGGGTAGCCCACGATCTGGCCCGGCCCATGGTAGGTGATGTCTCCGCCGCGATTCGTCCGTGCAACCTCGACGCCTTCGCGCGCGAGCACGTCCTCCCCCCAGAGCAGGTGCTGCTGGGCGCCCGATCGCAATCCAATGGTGAACACGGGATTGTGTTCGGTGAACACGAGCGTGTCGGGGCGCTTGCCGCCGATCAGGTCGGCGACCGCCGCCTCCTGCCGGGCCAGGGCGTCGGCGTAGGCGGTCCGCCCCCAGTCCTCCACGAGTCCGCCGGCGGTGGCCGGGCGATGCTGCACGGGTGTCATGCAGTCACCATACCCGCCTGATGGCGCCGTGCAATGACGCCCGCGCGGTGGGTGGTTTAAGCCCTTGTTACGACGAGGCAAAATGTTAACACGAACCACAGTCCGCTCTCGCTTGTCGGGAGGCCGCCTTCGACATACTGTTTCCGTTTTCGTCCGAGCATGCCCAGAACCTCCCACAAGTCCCGTACCTCCGCGCGTGCCGCCGCCGTCCGATCGTCGTCCTCCGGGCGAGCCGCCGCTTCGGAGGTGGTCATCCCTCAGGGGCGAATCCAGCCGGTGTCGCCCCGGGCGACGCGGGCCAAGACCGCGTATTTCAACCGGGAGCTGAGCTGGTTGGCCTTTGACCGCCGGGTCCTCGAACAGGCCCAGGACGAGCGCCATCCGCTGCTCGAACGCGTCCGCTTCCTGGCGATCGTCAGCTCCAACCTCGACGAGTTTTTCGAGATCCGCGTGGCGGGCCTGATCCAGCAGGTGGAGAACGGCCTGATCGAGCCGAGCGTCGATGGACTCGAGCCCAAGGAGCAGCTGCGCCGCATCCACTCGGTGGTGGCCTCGCTGGTCGAGGACCAGTACCGCTGCTGGCACGGCCATCTTGTGCCCGCGCTGGCCCGCGAGGGCATCGAGGTGCGATCGATGCGCGATCTCACGCCCTCGGAGCAGAACTGGGCCCGCACGTACTTCCGCGAGCAGATCTTCCCGGTGCTGACTCCGCTCGCCATCGACCAGGCGCATCCGTTTCCCCAGCTCGGAAACAAGACGCTCAACATCGTGGCCTGCCTGGACAACCCCGAGGATCCCGAGGCGCCGCGCCTCGTCGCGATCCTGCCCGTGCCGCGCATCCTCCCGCGCTTCGTGCGCGTGGACGTGGAGTCCGGCCGCTGCCAGCGCTACCTCTTCCTCACCGACATCATCAAGGCCTGCGCCGGCGAGCTGTTCCCGGGATACCGGCTCCTGGGCGCCCATGCCTTCCGCGTCACTCGCAACAGCGACCTCTACATCGACGATGAGGAGGCGGAGAACCTGCTCAAGAAGATCGAGGAGGAGCTGCGCAACATGCGCCGCGGCGCCGCGGTGCGGCTCGAGATTGAGGAAGGCGTGGACGACGCGATCTTCGCGACGCTGTGCGACCACCTGAACCTTTCGCACGAGTACGTCTTCCGCCTCCAGGGGCCGCTGAACCTGCTGCGCGTGCAGAGCCTCGCCGACATCGACCGCCCGGATCTCCGCTATCCGGCGTTCGCGCCGGTCAGCTGCTCGCCCCTGCGCTTTCCGGAGCAGACCTTCGACGTCCTGCGCGAGCAGGACGTGCTGCTGCATCATCCCTACGACTCGTTCGCCCCCGTGGTCGACTTCGTGGAGCTCGCGGCGCGCGACCCGATGGTCTTCGCGATCAAGCAGACGTTGTATCGGACAAGTGGAGACTCGCCGATCGTGCGGGCCCTGATCGAGGCCTCGCGCAACGGCAAGCAGGTCACCGCGCTGGTCGAGCTGAAGGCCCGCTTCGACGAGGCGAACAACATTCAGTGGGCGCGCCAGCTCGAGGAGGCGGGTGTGCACGTGGTGTACGGCGTCGTCGGCCACAAGACGCACTGCAAGCTGTGCCTGGTGGTGCGGCGCGAAGGCAAGGGCCTGCGCCACTACGCCCACCTCGGCACCGGCAACTACAACCCGCGCACGGCGCGGCTCTACACGGACCTCAGCTTCTTCACCAGCCGCGAGTCCCTCACCGACGACGCCTCGTACCTGTTCAACACCCTCACGGGCTTCGGTCGCTCGCCCGAGTTCAAGCACCTGCTGGTCGCGCCGTACAACCTGCACGCCCGGCTCGTGGACCTTATCGGCCGCGAGACCGAGAACGCGGCGGCGGGCAGGCCCGCGCGGATCATCGCGAAGATGAACTCGCTCGTGGACAAGGCGACGATCGACGCGCTGTATGCCGCTTCGAGGGCCGGGGTGAAGGTCGACCTGATTGTGCGCGGCATCTGCTGCCTCGTGCCGGGCCTCAAGGGCCTCAGCGAAAACATCCGAGTCCGCAGCATCGTCGGCCGCTTCCTCGAGCACGCCCGGGTGGTGTACTTCGAGAACGACGGCGGGGAGCCGCTCATCTATGCTGGCAGCGCGGACTGGATGCCCCGGAATTTCTTCCGCCGCGTCGAGGTGATGTTTCCCGTCGAGGCCCCGGCGGCCCGCCGCTGGATTGTCGACGAATTGCTCGGCATGGAGCTGCAGGACAACGTCGACGCCCGGGAACTCTACCCGCACGGCGGCTACCTGCCGGTGATCCGCCCGCCTGAAGTGCCGCCGTTCAGCTCCCAGACTTACATGATGGCAAACGCCCGGTTGCGCGCCAGCCATGTGGCGTGACAACCGGGCGTGAGTGAAAAGGAACGAGGCGACCGCCGGTCAGTGGCGGGCGCGATCCTTGGCGCGGAATTCGACGTCGAACTTCAGGTCCTCGATCCTCTGGGGGGAGACGAGAGCCGGCGCCCTGAACAAGGGCCGACCCCACTGGAGGTCGGTCTTGGGAGTCATCCGGATATTGTCCCCCCTCTCGGCGTGGCCCGATTGCTCGTGTCCGTGGAGATGGAAGGGTTGGGTCATTTTGGTGTAGGTTTCGGGGTTCCGGCCCTAGTATCGGCACGAAACCCCTGGTGTCACAGGTCGAAGACTACGTAAAACCGTGGGGAGTTCCCGAATTCCTGGTGCGGGAACTACGCCGCGTGGCGAAGTCGCTCGAAGCGCGTGCCGGCGCCGCGCTTGGGCAGCAGGACCGTCAGCACGCCCTCGCGGATTTCCGCGTGCAGGTTTGCGTAGTCGAAATTGCGGCCCAGCCGGAGCGTGAGCCGGTAGTCGCGCTGTGCACCCTCAAGGTGCAGCGCGGTGAAGTTGACCCTCACGAAGTGGTGCTTGCGAGCGGTCACCGTGAGGTCCGGGCCGCTGGCCGCGATCTCCACGTCGGACGAATCGACGCCCGGGACGTAGACGACGAGCTCGAGCGCGTCGGCCTGATCGCGGCACTCGTAATTCGGACGCCGGAAGGACTCGGGGGAGGCCACGGCGCTGCGATTGCGGCTGCGGTTGGTCAGGCTTGGGATGATCGTGTTCATGGCAGAAAGAGAATAGGATAAGGTTTCCAGGAGGCTTGTGCCGCCGGGCTCTCGGATTTTGGACTGATTGATCCGCTATGCGGATTGGTCAGGCCTGAGAGCCCACGCCGGCGAATTGTTTATTCCAACAAGACGTGACCGGACGCATCTGCACGCGGGCATGATGCACCGTGGCCTTCGTAATCGAAGTGCCGGCGCAGCCGCGTTGATGGTGGAGAGTCCGATTCATGTCGTGTGTAAAACTGATCAAGGTGAATGCAGTTCCCGTGCCAAGCGTGATCTCCTTTTTGAAGGTTAAGATCTCGTGACGCGGATTGCGCACTCACAAACCTCCAACGGCACAGGGGACCGGCTTGGGTAGGGAAAATTTCGGGGATGCGCCGAAGTTTGGGCAAATGGCCAAAATATAGGTGTTTAGGATACGATCATTTGTTTGACGCGCCCGGGCCTTACGATTTTTTGACGAAGCACCGTGCGGTGCGCCCAATCCCTCGGTAGGTCGGGCGGCGGCGGTTACCCAATCCAGCGGCCATGTTTTTCCGAGCGATCCTTCGCGTCACACGGTGTGCCATTCTCGGCGCCACTCTTGCGCTGTGCGCGGCTGCGGCGCCGGTCCGCTGGACGCATGTGTCGACCCGCGACTACGAGGCGGATCATCCAGGGCTGGGGTTTTCGCGTCGCTTCGTCTCGTCCGCGGGTTGGGCGGACGAGTTCGTGTATGACGCGGGGCGGAGGACGTGGAAGGATGGCGTGGACGACCCGCAGATGGAGGCGACCTTTCGGATGGCGCTGCGCGACGTCGGTAACGTTGCGGGGCCGGGGGCGGACTACCGACTCCTCCGCGTGGATCACCTTCAGATTGCGGGCCAGCCATTTCTCCACGCGGCGATGCGGATGAAGGTCGAGGGGCGGATGGTGGAGAGCCACCTTTACCTTACGGCGGCCGAGCATCGGCTCGTGAAATTTAGAATTTCGTTGCACCTGCCGTTGCCGGAGCCGTCCGAGGCTGTGCTGGCAGCCTTCGTGGCGGATCAGATGCGGTTTGTGCTGAGTCACCCGTTTCGCACTGGAGCGACGACTGCGCCGTTGACGCGGGAGATCGCGATCCGATTGGAGCCCGGTTGCCTGGACAAGCCGACGGGTGTGGTGTGGCTGAGTTATGCGCTGGCGCGTGCGGACTATTGGCGTCGGAGCGGGCGTTCGCTGACGGGGGCGGGCGAGCTCGAACCCGGATTTGCCGAGGAGCTGGGAGCGCGGCGCAGCGCATTGGAGGCGTATCGCGCCGCGAGGGCGAAGACGCCGGGGCTTCGCTCCGCCTACTGGGATGCGCTGGAGCAGGTGGAGCAGGCGGGCTTTCTTGCGGAGTACGTGTGGACGTACCTGAGGCAGGGCGACTGGGCTGCGGACGAGCAGCCGGCGAAGCTGGCGCGATTCGATGCATGGCGGCGCGTGCATCTGGGGAATCACCGGCCTGAGACGCGTGCCGGCCTGGTGATCCAGGCGGTGCCGGCCACCCCGTGAACGGTGAGCGGCCCCTGGTGGATTCGGATTTGGAGTTTGCGCCGAAGTGGTTACGGTGTGCGGCCATGAACCGCTCCGACTCCACGACCACCCTTGCCGACCTGAAGGCGCGCATCCTCGCGTTTGCGCGCGAGCGGGACTGGGAGCAGTTTCACGCCCCGAAGAACCTGAGCATGGCCCTGGCGGCGGAGGCGGCCGAGCTTATGGAGCATTTCCTATGGGTCGACCCCGCGGCGTCGCAAGCGCGTGCGGCCGAATCGGCGCGCCGGAAGGACATCGAGGACGAACTCGCGGACGTCGTGATCTACGCGCTCGAGTTTGCGAACATGACCGGCATCGACGTCGCTCAGGCGATCGAGGCCAAGATGGCGGCGAACGCAGCCAAGTACCCCGTCGAAAAGGCGAAGGGGCGGGCCGACAAGTACACCGAGCTCTGAGCCCTCAGGGGACTCAGTTGTCGCAGGCGCAGTGGCAGTCGGGACCGCCGACGCCCCCGCAGCAGCCCTCGCGGGCGGGCGGAGCGACGTGGGACGTGATGATCCCGATCCCGCCGGCGATGACTCGGCGCACGGGCTCGCCCGTCTCCGGATGCTGGGCGAGGGGAGTGTCGTGCATGGACTGCTTCACTTCGAAGCGACGCGACTTGGCGCCTTCCTTCTGAGGGATGGTTTCGTAGACGTAGGTGGGCATCGTGACGGAGTGGTCTGTTAACGCGGAGTGCAATCAACGCGTTTGGCGTCCGCTGGCAAGTCCGGCGCTCAAAAAGAGGGGCGGGTGCGCGGGGCGGACCTCAGAAGGTGTCGCCCTTCCAGCCCCACATACCCCGGGCGACGTCGATGAACTTCACGTAGATGCGTTCCTTGGAGATCCCGAGGTGGCGTTCGACGAGCCCGCAGAGCGTGGCGCTGAGGCGCTTGGTCTGGCGCGCCTGGAGGCCGATGCTTTTGAGCTCAAGGAATGCGACGGGATCGTCGGTTCCGGAGAACAGCATCGGGGTGTCGGGTTGCAGGGCGAGCATCACGTATTCCTCGGGTTTGCCGAGTTCCTCGGAGACAAGGGTCGAGGCTTCCTTGAGCACGGCACGCTGGGCCTTCTTCGTGAGCGGAAGGTTGGTCTGGATCTTGAGGTAGGGCATGGTGCGTATGGGTTGTTCCGCCGTTTGGAGCGGGGCTGGGAGGAGCGCGCGTCCCGTGGCGGCGGAGGGTTGTCTGGCCTCGTTGGTTTCGACGCGGATTCTGGTCGATTGTGCCCGCATCGGCAACGCCCGAGTGGTGCGGCCGGTGGGGCGCGGGTCCGGATCTCTGCCTTTCAGAAAACCGATTTTAGGCGTTTTCCTCCCGGCGCCGTTCGTGTCTGTGTAGTTCCAATCCAACTGCGTCCTCCAGGATGAATTCAAACCGGGTCGTTCGAAACTACTACGTCCTTCCCTGCTGCCTGCTGCTGCTCAACCTCTGCGTGGAGATCGTCGACTACAAGGCGAAGGCCTTTGGCGATCCCCTCCTGCGCACGGCGGCGATCATGGCCATGGTGCTGTTCGGGGGCTCGCTATTCGCCTTCCTCATCTCCCCGGCGCTTGAGGCGCTGATCCGCTGGGCGCGCGCGCACAGCCGCAGCAACGGCGGGGCGCTGGGCGAACTGCTGTTCCTGGTCGCGCTGGGCCTGCTCGTCTTCTGGCTTTATTACCGCGTGTACAACCTCGGGCCGCAGTCGATCCTGCCCGCCGACTGGCGCAACCCGCCGCTGCGCTGAGCGCCACCGGGTACCCAAAAATAGGATACCCGAGGCGCCGGTTCACCCGGCGGGCGGCCGAAAGACGGGCATGCGGTCGGCGTGCGTCTCGAGGCGGGGTCCGCCGATGAGGTCGATGCAGTAGGGGATGGCGGGGAAGACCGCGGCGAGGTTCTCGCGGATCGCCTTGGGGCGGCCGGGCAGGTTCACGATGAGCGTGTGACCCCGCACTCCCGCCGTCTGGCGCGAGAGGATCGCGGTGGGCACGAATTTCAGCGACTCGGCGCGCATGCGCTCGCCGAAGCCCGGGAGCAGCTTGTCGCACACGGCCTCGGTCGCCTCGGGCGTGACGTCGCGCGGCGCCGGACCCGTGCCGCCGGTGGTCACCACCAGGCAGCAGCCCGCCTCG
>JAJXYI010000205.1 GCA_021780625.1 bacterium
CGCCCGCCGCGCCGCCCACCGCGCCGACAACGCCCTCGTGCTCGCCTGGCAGGACATGCAACGCGAGCCGCGCGGGCGCCAGCAGTTCCTGGACCAGGCCTTTGAGCTGACCTATCTGAATCACGCGCTGCTGTCGTATATCTCGGCGTTCGGCGCCCATCGGCAGCACTCGCAGGACGCCCGGGTCGAGCTGCCCCCGCTCGCCGAGGACGTCCTCCACGCTCTCGACGAGGCTTCCTCCTCCCCGGCGACCCCGGGCGACGGCGGCGATCGCAACATCAGGCCGCTGCTCGACGAGATCAGGCGCGCCACGCGTAACCCCCGCCCCGACGTCCCCAAGCACCAGTACACGCTGCTCTACAACATCGCCGATGTGACCAATCAAATCCTGAAGCTCTCGCCGAAGATCCGAGCGCAGCGGTAGCGAAACGCCCCCTTACTCGCCCCCCGCAATCAGTTCATCGAGCCGCGCCGACACCATCGAGGCCAGGTCCGCGGCGGCGGGTTCGCCGCGCCGGTCGTGCTCGTAGGCCCTGTCGATCAGTTCCCGGCGCAAGGCCTCGAGTTTCGAGGCGTCGACGGTCTTGCGTTCCCGCCCGCTCGGATCCCCCGCAGGGCGTCCATCCCGCGTGGATACGATCGGATACCGGTCCGCCGCGCGCCACGGGATCGACGGCCACCAACGCGCCCCGATCCGGGGCCGCGACACCGCAGGCGAGATGCTTTCGCCCGGCCGCGGCGTCGCCAGCACCACGCCCTTCTCACGCGCCGCAACCGCCGCACGTTCGATCGGCTCCGTCCAGGCATGAGTCGAGAGACTGAAGAGTCCCCAGTGCACCGGCAGCATCACGCGCCCCCCCACTCGACGGTGCGCCTCCACCGCCTGCTCGGGTCCCATGTGCCAGTCGGGCCAGCTCTGCGAGTACGCACCGATCTCCATCAGCGTAAGGTCAAACGGCCCCAGGCGCGCCCCGATCTCGTCGAACGCCTCCATCATGCCGGTGTCCCCCGAGCAGTACACGCGGCGCGCCACGCCGGCGACCACGTAGCCGCTCCAAAGCGTCGCATCGCGGTCAAGGACCCCTCGGCCCCCCGCGTGGCGGGCCGGGGTGGCCGTGATATTCAGCCTCCCCAGCCGCACCGTCTCCCACCAGTCCAGTTCCGTAATCCGCGCTTCCGGCACTCCCCAGGCGCGAAGCCTCGCCCCAACTCCCAGCGGAACGATGAACCGCTTCGTCCGCCCCGCGAGCGCCACCACCGCGCCGCGGTCGAGATGATCGTAGTGGTCGTGCGTGATGAGCACCGCATCCAGCGCCGGAACCGCATCGAGCGGCAGCGGCGGTCGATACCAGCGTCTCGGCCCGGTAAACGACACGGGAGAGGCCCGCTTCGCCCACACCGGATCGATCAGGATGCACTGACCTTCGACTTCCAGGAACACCGTCGAGTGCCCCAGCCACGTCGCCCTCAGGTCACCGTCCACCGGCTTCGCCAACTCGCCGGCCGTCCCCTCGAAAATCGGCACCGGCGCCGTCGGCGCATGGTTGGGATCCCGCGAAAACAACGACGCCACGGCCTTCACGCGACTCATCCAGAGCGGCTGACGGTTCCGGAATCTTCCGTCCCGCCATTGGGGCGAGGCGACGATTCGAAACTCCGCCTCGGCCGAGGCCCTTCGATCCTCCTGCGCACCGCCTCCGAAATTCGCGGCGCATAGGTTGGCCGACCACGGCCAGGGTGAACGTTTGCATTCGGAAATACGCATGGGTACGGTCCCTTCAGTTTTGATTTCGAGAACGGATCCGAACTAGACAACCATTACCTTTTTTGTAAAGTACGTAAAGTCATGCCCACCGTCTCCCCATCCGCCAATGATAATCCGAAGCTTTCCCAGCTGCTTGATGCTGCGATGGATGTGTTTCTCCGTTTCGGCTTCAAAAAAACGTCGATGAGCGACGTGGCGGAAGAGGCCGGTCTTTCGCGGCAGGGGTTGTACTTCCATTTCGACACCAAGGAGGCGCTCTTCAAGGCCACCATCGAGCATTGGATCCACAGCATGCAGCAGGAGACGCGGGACGCGGTCAGCGAGCCCGGCAAATCGCTCGAGGCGCGTCTGCTCGGCGCCTTCGATCGGTCGATGGGCCGTACCGTTGGGAAGGTCGGAGCCGAAGCCTTCGATCTCGCCGAAGCCTCGGACCAACTGGCCGACGGAATCATGGAAAGGGCTTTGGGCCAGTTTCACGCGCTGCTCGTGCGGACGATCGACGAGGCCGTCGCATCCGATCTCTCAGCCAAGTCCGGCGTTTGCACTTCGGACCGAGTCGATACGCTGCTGGCGGCCTCGATGGGCCTGAAGCACCGGACCGAGTCGCGCGAGGCGTTCCGCCGACAGATGCTGACCGTCGTCCGCGTGGTGCTTGCTCCGCTGAAGCTCAAGGCCGCTTCCAAGGCGCGAAGCTGATTTTGCATTCGGACGAGGCACCCCAGCCATCGAGGCACGGCGCCTTCCACCCGCCGTCTTGGTGCGTGACTGGGCTCGCACGCCTCAAGCCAGTACTAACCCGCCCCCCAAGCTCCGGCCTCGCCCGAAAGAGTCGCGCCTCCGGAAATTTTCCGAGCTGTCTTCGCCGGCAATCCTGTTATCCGAGCATTCGAGGTTGCACTCCGCCCCCACCCGTGGCGACGGACCGGCCCCCCTGAATTCGCCATGACTGCTCTCCCGAACCTCCTTCCACGCTTCGCACGCCTGACCCTGGGGTGCGCACTCGGCCTCCTCGCCTGTCTCCAGGCCACGGCCGCCACCCCACCCCCGCTGCTCCCGGGCCAGGCCCCCCACTCAGCCAACCCAATCCTGCCGGGATACTACGCCGACCCCACGGTGCTCGCGTATGAAGGGCACACTTACATCTATGCCACCATTGATCCCTGGGGCGGCGCCACGCTCGGTTGCTGGGAATCCTCCGATTTCAAGAATTGGACCTATCACGTCCTGAACTGGCCGACGAAGCACGCCTGCACGAGCCCGACCTCCCTCGGGGCGATGGTCTGGGCCCCATCCGTGCTGCGGGGCCGCGACGGAAAATTCCACATGGTCGTCTCCGTCGGCAGCGAGGTCTGGACCGGCGTGGCCGACCACCCGCTCGGCCCCTGGCGCAACGCGCTGGGCAATCGCCCGATGATCCCCGCCAACTTCCGCCCGGGCTACCACATGATCGACGCCGAACTGTTCCTCGACGACGACGGCCAGGCCTACGTCTATTGGGGCTCCGGCTGGAATTGGGTCAACGGACGCTGCTGGGCCGCGAAGCTTAAGCCCGACATGGCCACCCTCGACGGCCCCGTGCACGACGTCACCCCCGCCCACTACTTCGAGGCTCCCATCCTGGAGAAGCGCCACGGCTGGTACTTCCTGATGTACTCCGCCGGCAAGACCACCGAGGACACCTACTGCGTCCGCTACGCCGTCGGAAAATCCCCCTTCGGTCCCTTCACCGAGGGCCCCAATAGCCCCATCCTCGCGACCAACCGCGCGGAAGACGTCGTCAGCCCCGGTCACAACGGAATTCTCCATCGGGACGGTCGCGACTTCATCCTCTACCACCGTCAGAGCATTCCTTTCGACCCTCGGTCCATCGGGCGGCAGGTATGCATCGACCCCATCGTATTCACCGCGGACGGACGGATCGCAACGGTCGCCCCCTCGCACACCGGCCCGGCGTTCATCCAGGGCCGCGACGAATCGACAAGCCTCGCCTTCGGTGCGCTCGCGACCGCCTCCTCGCAGGCCCCCCACACTCGCGCAGCCTTCGTGGTCGACGACAACTACGCCACGCGCTGGTCCGCCACCCCCGGCGCCCACGGAGCCTGGCTCCAGCTCGACCTGGGCCGGGCAGTCACGTTCAAACGCCAGGACCTTCGCTTCGAATACGCGTGGAAATCCTACCGCTTCGCGTTGGAAATCTCCGTCGACGGCCACCACTGGACGAACCTCGCCGACTTCACCCAGTCGCCCGCAAGCGGCTCGCCCGTGCGCATCAAGGCCGCCGGAACCGCACGCTTCCTGCGCCTCGAGTTTCCCGGCAATGCCAGGGATCCGGTTCCCTCGCTCTTCGAATGGAGCGTCCACTGACCTGTGGATAACCCCGCTCCCGCGCCAGCATCACGTCCGCCTGCCTTTCGATCCTGAAGGCCAACAAGGCCGTCAGGTTCAGCACGCTCGAGGCGCTCTGTCGTGAATTGAATTGCCAGCCCGGCGACCTGCTCGAGTTCGCCGACGACGACTGAGCGTTCCGCATCGCTGGCGTTGCCTCCGCCGAAATCCCGGTTACGCCCGAATCATGAGCGAACCGAAGCTCCTGCATGCCACGAAATGGATCCACCTCCTCGAGCGGGACGGCTGGATCTATGCCAGCCGCCGCCTCCCCGGTCAGGCCGAACGCATCGACGCCGTCAGCATCGTCGCCCTCCACCACGAGCCCGACGATCCTAAACGTCACCGACTCGTCGTGATCGAGGAATTCCGGATACCCATCGACGGATGGGAATTCAGCCTGCCAGCCGGCTTGCTGGACGCCGGCGAGAGCGTCGCCACCTGCGCTGCACGCGAACTCCGCGAGGAAACCGGACTCGAGGTCTCCAACCTCATCCGCGTATCCGGAAAGACTTATACGTCCGCCGGACTCGCCGACGAAACCCAGGCCTTCGCCCTGCTCACCTGCACGGGGGTTCCTGCGGAGTCGCCCGGAGTCGACAACGAGCGCATTCGCGTCCACCTGCTCTCGCGCCAGGGTTGCGCCGACCTGCTCGCCCGCAATGAGCGCGGCGAGGTCGCGCTCTCGTCCAGACTCTGGCCCTTCCTGCTGACCGCCGCCTCCAACGGCCGCCTCGGCGAGGCGCTGCTGCAGGAATGACGGTTACCGGACAGGCACGACTCAACGGCCCATTTTCAGGTAGGTGCCGTAGCCGATGATGATGGTCGACAGGATCAGGACCGCGATGCCCAGGCCGATGAGCGAATGCGCCTTACGGCTGGAGCCCTTCCACTCGTGGAAGAACCAGCCCCACATCGTCGAGAAAATGATGATGCTCGCCATGTGAAGCGTCCAGCTGGCGAAGCCGAATTTGCCCATCTGGGTCTCGCCCATGGTGTAGAAGAAGAACTGAAAATACCACGTGGCACCCGCGAGAGCGGAAAAGAGGTAGTTGCCGAGCATCGGCACGCGCAATTCCACCAGGGAGAGCGCTGCCGCACCCGCCCCACCCGCGCCGACAGGGGCGTGCTCTCCTCCGGCCGCCCGCAGGTGCGCGTGTTCGGGCCGTGCCTGCCTGGCCAGGTATTGGTAGCCCGTGCGGTTCTTGAGGTTCAGGATCACGCACCAGACGAAATTCGTGGTGAACCCGCCCAGCAGCACCACGACCAATTTTGGAAGGCCGGTCCAGATGGGATCGGTTCCCGCCGCGAGCGAGGCCTCTCCGATCGGAGTTCCCGCCGTGAGCGCGAACGCGAAGCAGGCGCTCATGATGCCGGAAAACGTGGCAACCACGATGCCCTTCCTGAAATTGAACTCGGCAATCGCCTTTCGTTTCTCCTCATCGGGCAGCTCGCGTTCCTTGGTCAGGCCCGCCAGTGCCGCGATGCCGATGCCCAACAGGGTCACGCCCACGCCCGCGAGCGTGATCTGCCCGGGACGGGTCGCGGCGATCTGGCCGATGGTCTCGGCGACCGGGATGGACGGCGCGATGCTCTTGAAGATCGGCGGAAGCAGCGTGCCAAAGGCCGCGCAATACCCAAGCGCCACGCCCATGCCGAGGGACATGCCAAGGTAGCGCATCGTCAGACCGAACGTCAGACCTCCGAACCCCCACAGCGCTCCGAAGAAGTAGGTCCAGAACAGGGTGTTCATCGTCTGCTGATGCAGGACGCCCCACAGGTTGTGCGTGAGCAGCACCGCGAGCAGCGCCGGACACACGAGCCACGAAAAGACGCCCCCCACCAGCCAGTACGTCTCCCACGACCATTTCCTGACACCCCGGTAGGGAACATAGAACGACCCGGAGGCCAGGCCTCCCAGCCAGTGAAACACGACGCCAAGGAAAGGATTGGGGTTCATCGTTGAAGACTACGCAAAGGGACGGACAGCCGGGGTGCGGTAAACGGAGATTTCTCCCCGCCCACCTACCGTATCGGATAGAAGACGCTCAAGGATTGGCCAACTTCAGAATCGCTTCGAGGGCCTCCTCCGAGAACTGGCCTTGAGATAACGGTACGAGTTTGCACAACGGCATCTCTTCGATGAACCGGCGTCTGACCGCGAGCGTGTGTTCCTGCGCCGCAAAGGCAGCCGGCGTCAGGGTCGCCTTCTCTGTCTCGAGCTTGGCCTGCGCGTCGGCGACGCTCTTCAAGAACATCTGATAGATGGCATGCGTCCGTGGATTCCCCGCCAGGGCTCCCACCGACGAGTAGCGGGTCAACAGCGGATATCGCGGCGGCGTGCCCTTTACATTCACCGCGAGTCGCAGCGGCAGGTCGCGCGAAGAACCCCCAACCAGAATCTCGTAGCGTCCCGAATCGACGACCCAGGCGTGTACGGCCGCGTCGTACCGGGCGAAATCCCGGGACGTAAGATTGAAATCCACCGTCGCAGACTTTCCCGGCGCAAGCGTCACCTTGGCGAAATGTCGCAGCGCCTTTATCGGACGAAGCACCGGACTGTCGGGTTCACTCACATAAAGTTCCACGACCTCGGCTCCGGCGCGAGCGCCCACATTGCGAACCGTCACATGCACGGTTGTGCCCTGCTTGGCGGTCAGGTCGGTCGCGTCAGCCTTGATGGAGGCATATGCGAAGCGGGTGTAGCTGAGTCCGAAACCGAACGGAAACAGGGGTTGAAGCTTGCGCGCGTCGTAGGATCGATAGCCGACGAACAAACCCTCTCCGTACAGGACACGCCGACCGCGGGCGGGAAAATTCGGGAAGGTGGGCGTGTCCTCAATCCGCTCTGGGAAAGTCTCGGCGAGCTTGCCCGACGGATTCACCCGCCCCGTAAGCACGTCGGCAAGTGCGCCGCCGACCGCTTCTCCTCCGAGGTAAGCCTCGAGCACGGCCTTGACGTGAGGGAGCCAGGGCATGGCGATCGGAGCGCCATTCATAAGCACGACCGTTGTATTCTTCTGAACCGCCGCTACCGCGGCAACGAGCGCGTTCTGGCCTCCCGGCAGCTCGATACTCGTCTGATCGAGGCCCTCCGACTCCGAACCGTCCGGACGTCCCACGAACACGATCACTTGATCCGCTCGACGAGCCGCGTCGCGCGCGGCCGCAATCGTCGCCGCGCTCGTTCTGCCCTCGACATCATAACCAGGCGCAAAGCTCAGATCCACGGAACCCCCCAGGAGAGTCGAAAGCTCTCGGTAAGGGGAATCGATCTTCTGCGGGGTGACGTGGGAACTTCCGTCGCCTTCGAAATGGGGCGATTTCGCAAGACACCCGACGATCGCGATGCGGCGTACGCGCCCCGCATCGATCGGGAGCAAACCGTCGTTCTTGAGCAACACCATCGACTCCGCCTCGGCTCGCCTCGCCAGGGCATGATGCGCGGCCTTGTCGTAGGACGCACCGGGGCGCTCGTCGGCTTGGGCTTTCAGCACCACGCTCAACACATCCTCGACGCTCGCGTCCAATTGGGCCACCGGAAGCCGCCCCTCGATCACCGCGGCGACGATCCGGCGATCGTTCATTCCGCCCGATCCCGGCATCTCGAGGTTTAGCCCCGCACGCAGGCCCGCAACCCGGTCGTCCACCGCGCCCCAATCGGACACCACCGTGCCTCGAAAACCCCAGTCCTTTCGGAGGACGTCGGTGAGCAAGGCCTCGTCCTGCGACATGTAGACGCCGTTCACCTTGTTGTACGAACACATCACTGTCCATGGCTTCGCGGCCTTGACCGCGATCTCAAACGGCCGGAGGTAGATCTCATGCAGCGCCTGTTCGCCAACGACCGAGTCGGAGACCATGCGATTGAGCTCCTGATTGTTGGCCACAAAATGCTTCAGCGAAGCGCCCACGCCCTGGCTTTGCACGCCTTCGATCCACGCCGCGGCGAGGTGGCCGGCAAGCACGGGATCCTCGGAGAAATACTCGAAATTACGCCCGCCCAAGGGCGACCGTTTGATATTCGTGCCCGGACCGAGCAGGATTTGCACGCCTTCCGACTGGGCCTCCTGGCCGAGGGCAACGCCAACCTGTCGCACAAGGTTCACGTCCCAGGACGAGGCAAGGGCCACGGGCGTTGGAAAACAGGTCGCCGGAATAACGTCGTACGGGTTGCTTGGGGTAGCCCCCGGAGCAGGCCTTCGCACGCCATAAGGACCGTCGCTCATGACGATAGACGGAATCCCTAGGCGCTCGATCGGCTTGGTGCGGACAAAATCGAGACCGGAGCACAAGGAAGCCTTTTCCTGAAGCGTCATCCGCGCGACCAACGCCTTGGCCTCGGCCCGGAAGTCGGGCGTGGCCGCGGTCGCAACGCACGCAAGAAGGTTGGCGGCAATTACGGTGGAAAGGAGTAATCTCATGGGGTTTCTTTGATTTCTTGGGCGACGCAAACGCGCCGCCGTTCGGAGAGCGATTGCGTCGCTGGAGTACTCTGACGAGCAAGCGGTCGCGCTGCCCAGAAAGGCGACTGATGAAATTCCATCACCTGCGGTTCGCCGGCACGAAGGCAGTCTCAC
>JAJXYI010000559.1 GCA_021780625.1 bacterium
CCGATCGGCCCGGGAGGAGCCAAAGGGGGCCGCATTTCGCGGCGGACGGGAGAGACGCAGGCGCGCCCAGAGCAGGGGCAGGGCGAGGCTGTTCCAGTGCGTGCTCTGGATTCCGCGGAACCCCGCCGCGGAAAGCTCCGCGCGGAGCTCCGCCGCGCCGAAACGTCGGCGGATCCCGCGCGGGGAGTCCGCCTCCGAGGCGAGCCAGCGGTGTGCGGGCACGTTGACCAACGCGAGCCCGCCGGGCCTGAGCGACCCGAAGACGCCCGAGAGCAGCGGGGCGCAGTTGCCGGACGAGGCGGGCGCGGAGCCCACGATCGCCGCATCGAAGGGCGCGCCGCCGGAACCCGGGGCGGACGCGTCGGCGGAGCGCACCCAGCTCCACGCCGGATGCCGCGGCCCGAGCAGCGCCACGGCGTCGCCCTCATCGCCGGAAAGGTCGAGCACGCGCGCGGCGCGCGAGGCCGGCAACGCCCTGCACAGCTCGTGGTCGAGGAGTTCACCGAGAAGGCGTGAGCTCCACAGGGGAGGTCGTGCGGCGGCGGGGGGCCGGTCAGCGTCGGTATTCACGGAAAGTGGGGGGCCACCATGAGACGGTTTTCGGCGGCTGAGAAGCGAGAAAGCGACGGCGTCCTGAAAGGCTCAAACTCTGCTTGCCTCGCCTCCGCCGATCCGGCTGTCTCTGTCCTTTCCCGGCCGGGGCAAGCCCGGCTTTCCGCCGTCGGCGCATGCGCTTCAATTCCTACGAATTCATCTTCGTCTTCCTCCCCCTCGCCTGGCTGGGATGGCGCGCGGTGCTGAGATGGGCGGGTCTGCGGGCGGGAGTGGGCTGGATGGCGCTGGCGTCGCTGGTGTTCTATGCCCGGTGGGACTGGCGGTTCGCGCCGCTGCTCGTGCTGTCGCTGATGGTCAACTACGGCCTCGGGCGCCTGATCACGATGACCCGCGGGCGACGACGGACCTGGTATCTCGTGGCCGGACTGATCTGGAATCTGGGCCTGCTCGGCTATTTCAAGTACTGGGATTTCCTGCTTGGCACGATCAACGCGCTGACCGGCACGGGCCTGCACCTGGAAAAGATCATCCTGCCGCTGGGCATCTCGTTTTTCACGTTCCAGAAGATCGCCTTCCTCGTGGACGCGTGGCGCGGGCGGGTGAAGGAGGTCCGGTTCATGGACTTCGCGCTGTTCGTGATGTTCTTCCCGCAACTGATCGCGGGGCCGATCGTACACCACAGCGACTTCATCCCTCAGATCCGCGAG
This sequence comes from bacterium, assembly GCA_021780625.1. The sequence goes on from JAJXYI010000559.1 coordinate 1,263, forward strand.
GAGGAGCTGCTCCGCTTCAACGGCCGGCGCTTCTGCCTGGGCCTGCTGGCCTTCTCGGCGGGCCTGTTCCAGAAATGCATCGTCGCGGACCTGCTTTCGCCGCTGGCCGACAGCGCCTTCGGGCTGACCGCCCAGGGCACGCACCTGCGGCTGCTCGAGGGCTGGACGGGGGTGCTCGCGTACACCTTCCAGCTCTTCTACGACTTTGCGGGGTACTCGCACATGGCGATCGGGCTGGCGCTGATGTTCGGATTCCGGCTGCCGATCAACTTCCTGGCGCCGTACACCTCGCGCAGCCTGGTGGAATTCTGGCATCGCTGGCACATCACGCTCTCCAACTTCCTGCGCGACTACCTCTACATTCCGCTCGGAGGAAACCGCACGGGGCACCTCAGGAACCTGTTCATCACGCTCGTGCTGGCGGGGCTGTGGCACGGCGCGGGCTGGACCTTCGTGCTGTGGGGGGCGTGGCACGGTGTGGCGCTGATCGTGAACCACGTGTGGCGCAAGCGCCGGAAGGCGGGGCCGAACCCCGACCGGCGGTCCGGCGTCTGGGCGCCCGTGCTGACGCTCGCGGTGGTCGTGTTCGGCTGGGTGCTGTTCCGCGCGCACGACCTGCCGACCGCCTGGCTCTACATCCAGAGCATGCTCGGCTGGCACGGCATCACGGTTCCCGTCTCCTGGCAGGACTGGGTCGCGCCGCTTGCCCCGGTGATCCGGGCGCGCGGGCTGTACCCCAACCTGAGTCCGACGCCGACGGCCCTGATCCTGCTCGTGATCTCGGGTTATCTCGCCCTGCGCGGCCCGAAGCTTCTCGCGTGGCTGGGGCTTTCCGCGGAGGACGTGACGCCGCCGACCTCCTGGCAGGCGGCCGAACTCGCCCCGAAGGGAACACCGCTGCGGGTGAGCCGTGCATTGATCGGCGGCTTGATGCTCGTGATCGCGATCGCAGCCCTGGCGCGGTCCGCGCCGTTCCTGTATTTCCAATTCTAGGAGGCGGCCTCCCGCCGCGCCCGTCATGTCCGTCCGCCGATTTCTCGCGCTCTTCCTTCTCGCCGGAGTGGCGATCGCGCTCCTCATCAAGGGTGCCGTGGCCCTGATCGCGCTGCGCCCGGTGTCGATGACGCACGAGATCGAGCAGAAGATGGCGGCCAACATCGCCTCGGGCCGCCTTGCCATCCCGCCGCAGACCTTCGACGAGCGCGCCCTGCGCTGGCAGACGATCGCCGACCTCAGGCACAGTCCTGACATGGTCGTGGTCGGCTCGAGTCACGGCCTGCGTGTCACCGGTGCGATGTTCAACGAGCCGGACCTGCAGAACCTGTCCGTGACGGGCGGCATGATGCCGGATGGCTGGGTGACGACCTACCTGCTCGACCGGGCGGGCATCCGGCCCCGGATCTGGGTGATTTTCGTGGAGCCGTGGTTTTTCGACGTGCACGCGGACATCAGCCTGTGGCAGCAGCGCGGCGCGGACGCGGCGGCGTTCGAGCGGCGTCTCGCGGCGATGACCTCCCCCGCCCTCCCGCCCGTGTACGCCCCGCGCCTCAAACCAAAGCCCACGCCGGGCCTTTTTTCGCCGCTGACGATCTCGCCGGTGATCGACTGGCTCGATGAGGCGATCCGCGGATTCCGCTACGACCCGAATCTGCCGCCCGGCGAGAAGCTCCACGGCCTGGTGCTGCGCGGCGACGGATCGTTTTTCCAGACCTGGGAGGCGACTGAGCCCGATACCGGCTCCACGCAGCTGGCGCTCCGGCAGTTCGCGATGGACGCCGATCGGTATCGCTACGGCAACTACCCCGTCGAGGACCCCGTGCTCTGGGCGTATTTCACGCGCTGGCTCGACTTTTGCCGCAGCCGGGGCCGCGAGGTCTGGCTGGTGATCCCCCCATTTCATCCCGCCATCTACCGGGACATCGTGTCGACCCCCGGCAACCAGCTGGCGTCGATCGAAGCGAAGACGAGGGCCCTGGCCGCGCGCGAGGGATACACGGTGATCGGCTCCTACAACCCGGCGCCGCTGGGCCTGACCGCCCGCGATTTTGAGGACGGGGACCACCTCAACGACGTGGGGCTGGCGCATCTGTTCGCGCCAGTGGCGTTTCCGAAGAAATCCGCCGCGGGAACCGCACGATGAGCCAGGAGCCGCCATCCTCCCAGGCGCCCGGCGCGAACCCGGCGGCAAGGCCCGTGTCCCCGGCGTTCGTGGCCCTCGTGGCGCTCGCGCTGCTGGCGTTCTACTCGGTCATCACCCAGCGCGGAGTCGGGGCGTGCGACTGGTACGGCTACTATCAGGAGGGCCTCCTGTTCCGTCAGGGCAGGGTCACGCTTTCCACGCCCCTGCCCGCCGCCGAATTTCCGGCCCAGGCTCCGCTCGGCTTCATCGTCCACGACGGCCGCACGGTGCCGCAATACACGCCGGGCTACCCGCTGCTGCTCGCGCTGGCGGGGCTGGCGGGGCTCCAATTCTACGTGACGCCGCTGGTCGGCGTGCTGTCGTTCCTGCTGATGTTCCGCATCGTCCGGCGGCGGACGGATCCGCGGACGGGGTTCCTGTTCGGGTTTCTCTGGGCGATGACGCCGATCGTCGCATGGGGATCGACTCAGCTCATGAGCGACCTGGTGGCGGCGACGGCGCTGATGCTGGTTTACGACCTGTGCATGGTCCGCCGGCCGGCCTGGGCGGGGGCGGCACTCGTGCTGGCGGTCGCAGTGAGGCCGACCGACGGCCTGTTCATCGTGTTTCTCCCGGCGCTTCTCCCGGTCTGGCGCGACCGCATCCGCGCCGCGCTCGGGGCCGCGCTCCCAGCTGCGGCCTATGGCGCGTACAACCTGGTCAATTTCGGCGCGCCCTGGAGAACTGGATACGCGAACGTGAGCGGAGACCTACTCGCGGCGGTTGTCGGGCAAAATCTGGAGTTTTACGCCGTGCACCTGCTCGCGGAACTGGGGCCGGTGGCGCTGCTGTTGGCCGGCGCAACCCTGGTGAAGAACCCTCGGAAGTCGTGGCTGCCGACGGCCTGGTTTGCGGCGGTCGCGGCGTTCTACCTGTTCTGGCGGTATCCGGGAGTCGACAACACGTGGTGGTGGTTCCGCTTCGTGCTGCCCGGCCTGCCCCCGCTGTATCTGCTCGCGGCCGACGGATACGCATGCATGCGCCGCACGCTCGCCGAAGGGCGTGCCGCGCGATTCGCCCGTCCCGTGAAGGCGACGGTGCTCACCGCCCTGCTGGCGATGCCCGTCGTCTCGGTTTTCTTCTGTCACCACGAGCACATCCTCGCGACGACGAAGGGCCTGGAATACCGCGACGTGGTCCTGGCGTCGGAGCGGATGGTTCCGGCCGGCGCGTGGCTCGGGAGCGTGGAGTTCTCCGGCTCCACCCGCCTGTACACACCCCTTCACTCCTTCATGTCGGCCAACGGAGATGCGCCGAACCTGGTGGCGCACCTGACTGCGACGGGGGCTCCGGTTTATCTGCTCGTGGAGCCCTGGAACACGTCGCAAGCGTGGCTGCGGCTCCTGTTCACGCGCTTCCGAGCCGAGCCTGTGCATCGGTTCCCAATCTGGAATGGAGTGATGCTTTACCGGCTCCGCGCCCACGTCCGGCCGGCTGCTTCGCCTTGAAATGTCCGCCTTGACCTGACGCGATGCGGGTTCGCCTCCTGCAAGACCCAGCCGATGACCCCGCGCCGATTCCTCAGTCTCTTCGCCCTCGCCGCGCTCATCGCGGCGGCCGCGCTGCTCGTGTTCAACGCACTGCGCGGGCGCCGCGACGCCGATGAACGAAACATCGTCGAGCGCCTCGTGGCCCGCCAGATCGCCGAGGGACATTCGGTGATCCCTCCGCCCGGCCTCGACGAGGCGGCCCTGCGGTGGCACGTGGCGCAGGAGCTCACGAAAGCTCCAGCGGTCGGCGTGCTCGGCTCAAGCCACAGCCTCCACCTCTCGGGCCCCATGCTCGGCGTCCATGGCCTTCAGAACTTCTCGATCAGCGGCGGCGACATGACGGAGCACATCGTCACGACGACCCTGCTCGAGCGCCGCGGGTTGAGTCCGCGCGTGTGGGTCATCGTGGTCGATCCCTGGTATTTCGACCGGTCGACCGATTTTGGCATGTGGAAACTGCGCGGAGCGGTGCTCGTGGCTGCCGAGCGGCGCCTCGACCAGGCGGCCAAGCCGCACATTCCCGCGATCTTCGGTCCGCGCTGGCATCCGCCTGCCGAGGCCACGCTTTCCGAACGTTTCTCGATCACCCCTCTCGTCGACTGGCTTGACGACATCGCTCGCCGCCTCGCCTATCGTCCCACGGTCGTGGATCCCTCCAAGTCCGACCTGCCCTTTCTCATCCTGCGATCCGACGGCGCGTATCAGGTCACTCCCGATTCGGACCATGCCGGAGATGACTCCACGGAACTCGCGCGGCGGCAGTTCGTGCAGGACATCGACCGGCACCGGTACGGCAGCTATGAGCGGATCGACGCCGACCTGTGGATGCTCTTCGAGCGGTGGATCGACGCGTGCCAAGCCTCGGGCAGTCGGGTGATCCTGGTTCTCACGCCGTACCATCCGTCGATCTACCCGAAGATCGTTGCCCGGCCCGACAACCAGCTCCAGAAGATCGAGCGCATGGTCCGCGCCTTCGCCAGCCGACAACACCTGCCCCTTTTCGGATCGTACGACCCGTCGAAGCTGGGCATGACGGCGGCTGATTTCTTCGACGGAGACCATCTCGACGACGCGGGCCTGCGGCGGCTGTGCGCGCCGATGGCGCCCGTCGTGCGGGCGGACCTGGACAAGGAAAAGGCGGCGCGGTGATCCTTTTCGACCTCACGCACACGAGCCACACCCGCGCCCGGACCGGCATCCAGCGCGTCGCGCGCACCCTGCTGCATGAGGTTGCGAAGCTGGGACCCGTGGAGCCGGTCACCTGGGATCCCCATGGGACCGAGTGGCGGCTTCTCGAGCCCTGGGAGCGGGCCAACCTGGAGGCCCGAGAGCCGGGCGCAAAACGCGGCGCCCGGTGGCCGGCCCGGGCGAAGTGGCGCGGGCGCTGGCGGGCGTGGAGACGCGGGGAGGGCCTTTCGGTGACCGGGGCGCTGTGCGATGCAGCCGCTGCGGAACGCGGCGGCGCCACAGGCCTCCTCGTGCCCGAATTTTTCGGCGCCTCCACCGCGCGCGCCTACCCCGCGCTGTTCCGGGCGGTGCCCGGCCCGAAGGTCGCCGTGTTCCACGACGCGATCGCGCTCCAGCTCCCCGAGATCAGCCCTCCCGGGACGGTGGCCCGGACGCCGGCATACCTGGTCGAGCTCGCCCGCTTTGACGGCGTCGCCGCGGTATCCGAGGATTCGCGACAAACCCTCCTGGACTACTGGGCCTGGGCCGGGATCGGCGGGACGCCGCCCGTCGTGGCGGTGCCCAACGGCATCCGCCCGCCCGCCGCGGCCGCAGGCGCGCCGCGCCCGCATGGACCGCCGCGGATCCTGTGCGTCGGCACGCTCGAGGGGCGGAAGAACCACCTGGCCCTGCTCGAGGCCTGCGAGTCACTGTGGAGCCGCGGGGCACGCTTCTCGCTGCGCCTGGTCGGCGCCGTGCAGGCGGAGACCGGGGCAGCGGCCCGGGACCGGGCCCTGGCCCTCGCCGCCGCGGGCAGGCCGCTGCGCCTCGACGTGTCGCTTTCCGACGAGGAGGTGGACCAGGCGTATCAGGATTGTGACTTCACGGTGTACCCGTCGATCGCCGAGGGGTTTGGCCTGCCCGTGCTGGAGAGTGTGGCCCATGGGCGGCCCTGCATTTGCTCGGCGCGGGGGGCGCTCGGCGAGGCCGCCCGGGGCGGAGGCTGCCTTGCGCTCGCGGAGACTGACCCCGCCTCGCTCGCCGGGGCCATCGCCCGGCTCGTGGATTCGCCCGCGGAAGTCGCACGGCTGTCGGCCGAGGCCGCCGCGCGCCCCGTCCGCACCTTCGCCGACCAGGCCCGCGACCTCACGGCATTTCTCGCCAGCCTGCGCGGATTGCGCCAAGCTTGATCTCCCCTGACATGAAATTCCCTACCACCATGCTCCTCGCCCTGGCAGCCATGGCCTCGCCCCTGGGCGCGGCCACCCCGTCCGACCCCGCGCCGGAACCTATCAACCGAACGATCTCCGCGGACCTGCACAAGGTCCAGGGTCCCATGAGCCGGATGGCCGAGTTCTGCGTCGGCGCGGGCCGCGCCAACGAGGGGCTCCGGGCGGACTGGCAGCGCCAGCTCACCCAGGCCCACCAACAGCTCGGATTCCGATACATCCGCTTCCACGGACTGTTCTGCGACGACATGGGCGTCTACTTCGAGGACAAGCACGGCAACCCCGAGTACAACTGGCAGTACATCGACCAGCTCTTCGATTTCCTGCATCGCATCGGCATGAAGCCCTTCGTCGAGCTCGGCTTCATGCCCTCCGCGCTCGCGAGCGGCCACCAGACGATCTTCTGGTGGCACGGCAACGTGACCCCTCCGAAGGACATGAAGAAATGGGTCGGGCTCGTCTCGGCCTTCGTCCAGCACTGCCGCGAGCGCTACGGCGACGCGGAAGTGAGGAGCTGGTATTTCGAGGTCTGGAACGAACCCAACCTCTCCGGTTTCTTCGCGGGCACGCAGGCCCAGTACTTCCAGCTTTATGAGGCGACTGCCCGCGCGATCAAGGCGATCGACCCCGAGCTCAAGGTTGGCGGCCCCGCCACCGCGGGCTGCGGCTGGATCCAGGACATGATCGATTTCTGCGCGAAGAACCACGTGCCGATCGACTTCATCAGCACCCACGAATACGCGACCATGAGCGGCTTCCTCGACGCCGACGGCAGCGCGGGCACGATCTTCTCGCCCGACCGCAATGCGATCACCGAAAGCGTCCTGCGGGTGCGCAACATCATCCGTCACTCGGCGCTCCCCAACCTCGAGCTCCATTTCACGGAGTGGAGCTCCTCGTACACGCCGCACGACCCGATCCACGACACCTACCAGAGCGCGCCGTTCATCCTCGACAAGATGAAGCACATCGGGGACGCGGCCAATTCGATGTCGTATTGGACTTTCACCGACATCTTCGAGGAGGCCGGTCCGCGCCGCACGCCGTTCCACGGAGGTTTCGGGATGCTCAACTATGAGGACATCGCGAAGCCCTCATACTACGCGTACAAGTTCCTGCACCGGCTCGGGCCGATCCAGCTGGCCTGTCCCGACGACGAGTCCTTCGTGTGCGCCGACCATCGCGGGGGCGTGCAGGCGCTGTTCTGGGACTTCACGATCTGCAAGCCCAACCCGCCGGCGAACGACCAGGTGTATTACCTGAAGGACATCCCGCCCGCGCGCACGGGCACGGCGAAGCTCGAACTTTCGGGCCTCGCCCCGGGGCGCTATTCGCTCGCGCTGCGGAAGGTCGGCTACCGCGTCAACGATGCCTTCGCCACCTACCGCGATCTC
>JAJXYI010000272.1 GCA_021780625.1 bacterium
GGCCTGCGAATCGTGGGCTCTCCGCATGGCGAACGGGACACGGGGGCGGCTGCCCGAATACTTTTCAAGCCAGGTGCGTACGGCGCGGCGGTTTTATCTGAACCTGAAACCTCGGACGGGCGGACCATTGACGGTGGTGAGTGGGGGGTGGGAGCGGTGTTCGGACGATTATCGAATCGCCCGCGCTTCGTTTCCGTATTTCGGAGTTGAGTACGTTGCCGGCGGGGCGGGCACGCTTCGGATGAGGGGGCGGGAACATGCACTGGGGCGGGGAACCGCCTACTGTTATGGCCCCGGGGTTGGGCACGAGATTGCCAACGCCCCGGGCGAGCGGCTGGCGAAGTACTTCGTGGATTTTGCCGGGAAAGGGAGCTTGCGGCTCCTGACTGAGTGCGGGCTTGCGCCGGGGCAGGTGCGGGTGGTGGACCAGGCGGAGGCCGTGGAGAAGGCCTTCGAGGATCTGGTGCGGGCCGGTTTGTCGACGGGGGATCACGCCGCGCGGATCACGGCGCTCCACCTCGAGATCCTCCTGGTGACGCTCTCGGAGCACGGGGCGGGCACGCGGTCGGGCGACGAGCGGGCGAGGGCGACCTTTGTCCGGTGTCGCGACACGATCGAGGCGCGATTCCTGGAGCTCGAGTCGGTGACGGCTGCGGCTGCGGCGTGCCACGTGGATGCGGCCTACCTGTGCCGCCTGTTCGCGCGCTACTCGCCGGCCTCTCCGTACCGGTTTCTCCAGCGCCTGCGCATGAACCATGCGGCGGCGCGGCTGGAGGACGGCGGGAGCCTCGTGCGGGAGGTGTCGGCCGGGATGGGGATGGATCCGTTCCACTTTTCCCGCGTGTTCAAGCGGGTGCACGGACTGTCGCCGCAGGCATTCCTGCGGCGACGGACCAGCGGGTAGCGAGGCGGCCGCCGGAGGCCGGGCGTATCCGGCGGCGCGTGACGGTCAGTCCAGCGGCGTCAACCGGATGTTACGGAACTCCATCGGAGTGCCCTCAAACTGGATACCGATTGGGCCGGAGGTGAAGCGGCAGCCTTCGATCCGGTTCTGAAGCACGCCGTTGACGGTGGCGAGGATTTCGCCGCCGCGGCAGACGATGTCGCAGCTGTTCCATTCCCCGGCGGGACGCTCGCTGTCGGGCATGAGATGGCTGCGCAGGGGAACCCGGGCCCCGGGGGGTGTGGTGAGCGGCGTGGCGAACGGCGCCCCGGCCATGGGCAGCACGTCGCCCACGTAGCCGTGCTTGAGCTGGATCTGGTAGCTCAGGGGCCACACGCGGTCCATGGGCCCCGACGAGACATGCAGCAGGATGCCGCCGTTTCCGGTGTGTCCGGCCCAGCGCCATTCCACATGGAGACGGTAGTTGGCGAAGGAGGCGCGGGTTTCGATGAAGCCCGAGGGCTTGCCGGCGATCCACAGGACACCATCCGGACCCAGGTGGCAGACGTTGGCCATTTGGGTAGCGGGCTCCGAGATGAGCCGCCAGCCGGACAGGGAGGAGTCGGTGAGGAGCGAGACGGAGTGTGCGCCGCGGGCCTCCGCGCCAGCCTTCGCCCGGGCGAACGGAACGAAGGCGAGCAGGGCGGCCAATGCGGCCGCCATCGTCGCGAGGGGCAGTTTCATTGCTCCACGGAATAGCTGACGGAGAGAGGTGCGCGGATGCGCGCGGTGCACTCGGACACGTAGGTGTTCCAGGCCTTTTCGGTGGTGAATTCCCCCGCCTTGGACCAGCCGGCGCCGGCGTAGTAGGTGATGGCCTTGCCCGGAGTCACGCGGGTGAGCACGAGGTCATTGTGGGCATCGGAGGCGTAGCCCGTGAATTCGGGGCCGGGCACGATGACGGCGGTGCCGAGGGAGCCGTTGGTCTTCTGGACGCACCACTGGGCGAGAGCGCCGTCGGCGGGCAGCTTCGTGAGCGTGGTGACGGGATCCTGGCCCTTGTCAGCGGATTTCTTGTTGAGGCCGATGGCGACGTCGAGCGTGGGGGTGGAGCCGGAGACGACCTCGAAGGTGCTGTCGATCCGATCGAGGTTATGGCCTGCGTCGACGGTGAAGCGCTTGACCTCGGTGACGCGGACTCCGTGTGCCTCCCAGGGCGCGTAACTGAGCTCGAAGATGGTCCGGATGGGTCCGTTCGCGAGGATCTTCCAGGTGGTGTAGTTGCGGCTGACCGCGAGCGAGTGACCGTCCCAGATTCCGGTGCCGCCGCAGCCGCGGGTGGAACCTGTATTGTACATGTCCATACCCTCGCCCTCGTCGATGTGGTAGTGATTGTGACCCTTGTTGTACCAGCGGTCGACGATCGGGTAGGTGACGCGCTTGCACCAGACGTCGAGGCCCGAGGAGATCAGGTATTCGGTGCCCGCGAGGGCGCGGTTGGCGAGGGCCTGGCCGTAGGCGCGGTGGCCGATCTTGTCGTTTTCCCAGGCGAAGTCATCGAGGCGCTCCGGTATGTATCGGGCGTAGGTTTTCGTCGGAAAGACGGGGGCGACCTGGGCGATCTTCTCGATGGTGAACACGGCCGAACTTTCGCCCTTGGCGAAGTCATGCTGGAAGAGCAGGTCGCCGTAGCCGAGGCCGACGTTCTGCGTGTCCTTGGCGAGCGGATTGATGTTCGTGACCTGATAGGCGAGGTCGTGACCCTGGGCGTCGTGCACGGCGAGGTGCTGGAGCAGGGCGCCGGGGAGGGCCCGCTCGATCTCGCTCCAGGGGACCGAGATCGTTTCGGACGGACGGGCGATGGAGGTCAGGGTATTCGAGACCGTGACCACGAGCCGGGCGCCGGACTGGGCCGATGCCATGGCGGCGCCGAGGAACAGACCGACGACACCGGCGAAGAGTTTGACGTGGCGGAAACGCGCGGCGCGCGGCGAGGAGAGGTCGAGGCGGTTGGCCGTGACCTGGGCAGGTTGCAGGGAGCTCATGGGGAAAGGAGCGATTGGGATTTCAGTGACCAAAAAGTTCACGAATGAATAAAGAGTGCACGGGTGAAACTGACACGGTGAGGCAACAAGAAACTGAGGGGGAAAATGGTTCGCGGTGACTGGAGAGAGGCGCGTGCCGCGGCGGGCTCAGGCGGAGCCGTTATAGCCGATCAGCTGGGAGAGTTCGGTGGCGACTGCGCGGACCTTGGTGGAGATCTCGGGGATACGATCGAGGGAGAAGCGGAGGGTGGAGGCGGTGATGCCGAGGGCGGCGACGACGGAGCCGTCGGCGCTGAAAACGGGGGCGGCCAGACAGCGAACGCCGGCGTTGAATTCCTCGTTATCCAAGCTGAATCCGCGCTCCCGGGTGAGGTCGGCTTCGCGCTGGATTTCGCGGAGGTCGACCATCGTGTTGGAAGTATGCCGGGTCGGGGGCTCGCGCGTCAGGATCCCCGGGATGTCCCTTTGATGGAGGAAGGCGAGGAAGACCTTTCCGGTGGACGAGCAATGGAGCTCGGCCAGGAATCCTGGGCGCGAGGCTGCGCGCAGTGGGTGGGCGCTGTCCTGGACCGCGACGATGAGGGAGCGCTCGTCGCAGGGGACCGCGAGGTGGGAAGTTTCGTCGGTGATCGCGGTGAGTTTCTGGAGCAGCGGCAGGGCCAATACCCTGACCTCGGTGGCGGCGAGCGCGGCGGATCCGAGCTGAATCAGCATGGGGCCCGGCTTGAAGCGTCCGTCCTGCTTTCTGACAAACCCCTCGAGGTGCAGTGTTGTCGTGATTCGCAACGTGGTCGTTACCGGCACCTTGAGCGTCCTGGCGAGATCGGCCACCTTTAGGCCCTCGGGGTGGCGGCCCAGCAGCTTGAGAATCCGGCAGGCGTTGCGCAGGTTCGGAATCACGTAGCGTTCGCCGGTGGCTACATCGGGGCGTTGGGTCAGGGCGGACACGAGGGAAGAGCGTTGGAATGGCTTTGCAGTTCACCCCAGGCGCGAGGAGGCGCACGGGAAGCACGCAGAGAATGATTGGGCGCTCGTCGGTGATAGATTCATGCCTAAACGTGAATTTCAAGAATGAAACGTTTGGGTTGAGACAGGCAAAATTATTATGTTAATTGCGTATAAAGAACCAGTTAATTGATCGCTGGTGTCTTATGCGCAACGGTGACGCAATAAGTCCGTTGGAGGTTTTTCCGATCGTGATTCTAATGCTCCTCACAAGCCAACGTTTTGGTTTGCCACTTTCCCTCACGAATTCGCTAATGAATTAATAGTTCATTGGTGAATTTTTCCCCTAGTTCATTCCCTTTGCCTTCCCCCGGCTGGCTCCAAGTCCAGCCCGGCAACCGTTTCCCATCCCCGGTCTGTTTTCCCCTGTCGTGTCGTCGCCCAACCGGGTGGCGATGCGCCTATCCCGCGCCCGGCTGTCCACTCGGACGGCACGGGCACATCCCCGAACACAAACAGAACCCTGCCACCATGGACCGATACGCTAAATCGACCCCCCCCACACACCACGAGACACAACCCACCAACCCGAAATCCCCAACCCTGATCAACCTGATCCAGAAAACATCCCGCTGGATGCTGTTTGCCGCGGCCGCCCTCTGCCTGCAGCCGGCGATTTCTCGCGCGGCGGGTGCGGCGACCGGTACGATCTCCGGTCGCGTGCTCAACACGGACACCGGCAAATACCTGAACAACGCCCGCATCGAGGTCGAAGGCACCCACCTTCAGACCTTCACCAACAAGTTCGGAGAATACGAACTCGACAACGTCCCGGTCGGACCGGTCAAGGTGGACATCTTCTACACCGGCCTGAGTCGGCAGACGCTCTCGGTGAACGTCGCGGCGGGCCAGACTGCGCAGCAGGATGTCTCCATGAGCTCCAGCGCCGAGGGCGGCGCGATCAAGCTCGACGCGTTCGTGGTCGCCGCGGCGAAGGAGACGGACCAGAGCTCCATCGCGATCAACGAGGAGCGGTTCGCGCCGAACCTCAAGACTGTGGTGTCGACCGACCAGTTCGGCGACATCGTCGAGGGCAATATCGGCGAGTTCGTGAAGTTCCTGCCGGGCATCTCTGTGGGCTACACCGCCTCCGACGTGCGCAACGTCTCGGTTCGCGGCGTCGGCTCCCAGTACACGGCGATCATGCTCGACGGGTACCGCGTCGCGAGCGCGGACTCCGGCAACGTGAAATACTCGAGCACCGGCGGCGGCTCCCGCACGACCGAGCTCGAGCAGATCTCGATCAACAACGCGGCCCGCACGGAGATCGTGAAGTCGCGCACGCCGGACCTTCCGGCCGACGCGCTGGGCGGCTCGCTGAACATGGTCAGCAAGAGCGCGTTCGAGTACGCGCATCCGGAGTTCAACTACCGCGTGCTGATGGCCATGAACAGCAACGCGAAGAAGCTGGGCGCGAGCCCCGGGCCGGCGAATGACGGCACGAGTCACAAGGTGCTCCCGAGCTTCGACTTCACCTACGCCCTGCCGGTGAACAAGCACTTCGGCATCACGCTGAGCTTCCTCGACTCGAACATCTTCAACGTGCAGTACCGCTCCAATCCGCAGTGGACGCCCAACGGCACCCACAGCAATGTGAGCGGGGCCCCCTCGAACTTCGCGACCGATCCGTACCTCGAGAAGTACACGGTGCAGGACGGCCCGAAGACGACCCATCGCAAGGCGGCGGAGTTCACGGCCGACTGGAAGCTCTCGGACCGCGACCTGATCTCGCTGCGCGTCCAGGACAACTTCTACTCCTCGTTCTTCGGAAATCGTAACATCAACTTCGATACCGGCACGACGATGCCGCTGGCTTACACCCAGACGGCCACCAACGGCGCGCTGGGCAAGGGCAAGGTGAACTTCGGCTCCTCGTTCCGCCACAAGTTCGGCGTCACGTACAACCTGGGTGCCGACTACACGCACACGGGCGAGGACTGGACCTTCAACGCCGGCATCAACTTCTCGCACGCGTCGGCCCACTACCAGGACGCGAACGAGGGGTACTTCGACTCGGTCACCTACCAGATCAGCAGCGCCACGGTGAACTACGGCATGTTCAACGGCATCGCCCCGCAGCAGATCCAGGTCTTCGACAAGTCGGGCAAGGACACGCTCGGCAACGTCTTCGACGTGCGCAACCCGAACTACAAGATCACCAAGGTCGAGAACAACCCGGTCTCGGCGGCCGATTCGTTCTTCACGCAGCAGGCCAACTTCAAGCGCGACTTCGACTGGGCGATCCCGACGAAGATCAAGTTTGGCGGGCAGCTGCAGTTCGAACACCGCGACGTGCGCAACAACAAGATCGACTGGACCCCGACCGGCGCCCTCGCCGCGGCCGGCGCCGCCGGCGCTTACAACCTGGTCGACAGCACGTACAACGTCGCGCCCCCGTACATCCCGTACCCGGTCGTGTGGCCGAGCCAGTCGAAGCTGTACAGCCTGTACCTGAGCAATCCGTCCCTGTTCTCGCCCTCCTCGTCCAACGAGCAGCAGCGCATCCTCGGCTCTCTGCTCTTCAAGGAGCTGATCAGCGCCGCCTACGTGATGGGCGACTCCCAGATGTTCAACAGCAAGCTGCGCCTGGTGTACGGCGTGCGCTTCGAGCAGACCACCGACGAGGGCTACGGCCCGCTGGCGAAGAAGACCGGATCCTCGACCACCTACGTCGAGCGCGGCGCGTTTGCGAAGAACACCTACAACGGCACCTATCCGAGCATTTCCGCGGTGTACAACATCACGGACAACCTGCTGCTGCGCGCCGCCTATGACCGCGCGGTCGGCCGTCCCGACCTCGCTAACATCGTCCCCAACGTAGCCCTGCCCGACAGCGCCTCTACCGGCGCGGCGATCGGCGTGTCGAACCCGCTGCTCAAGCCCGAGCAGGCGAACAACTACGACCTGTCGCTCGAATACTACTTCAAGCACGCGGGCGTGCTGTCGCTGGGCGTGTTCCGCAAGGATTTCACCGGCTTCTGGGGGCAGAACAACGTCACGGGCCCCGAGGCTCTGGCGATCCTCAACAGCCTGGGCGTGCCCAACGGCCAGGACTACCTGGACCAGGGCGACTACGTGAGCACGATCGTCAACTCCGGCACCGCGCACATCACCGGCGTCGAGTTCAACTACCGCCAGTCGCTCGAGCAGCTCTCGCAGTTCACCCGGCACCTCTCGGTGTTCGCGAACGCGACGGGCCTGCACCTGCAGGGGGCCGCCAACGCCGACTTCAGCGCGTTTGTCTCGAAGACGATCAACTGGGGTCTCGCGTACGACAACCGCCGCGTGAGCGCGAAGTTGAACTTCAACTACCGCGGCCGCGAGGTGGACGCTCCGACGACGGTCAACGGCGTCGTGTACCAGGAGTACTTCTCCCCGCGCCTGTACCTGGACGCCAACCTGGTGATCCGCCTGACGAAGCGCTTCTCGCTGTTCATCAACGGACGCAACCTCACGGACGTTCCGCAGGACGACCAGCGTTACGCCCCGGGCATCACGCCGGACTATGCGCGCCTCTACCGCCGCGAGATGTTTGGCACGGCGTACACGTTTGGTATAAAGGGCTCCTTCTGAGGAGACCGCCCCGCGCGGCCCGATCCGCTTTTTTTCCGCCTATGAAAATGCATGAAAGTCTGTATCCCGCCGTGGCAACCGCCGCGGAATCCGAAGCACTCCGCAGGGAGTTCCTGATTCCCGGCCTATTCACCTCCGGGGAGGCGCATTTTCATTATTGGGAGACGGATCGGACCGTGGTGGGCGGCATCGCGCCGCTCGGTGCGGACATCGCGCTTCCCAGTCCCGCGGAGCTGCGCAGCGCGCACTTCCTCGAGCGCCGCGAGGCGGGCGTCATCAACCTGGGCGGCCCCGGGGCCGTCCAGGTCGACGGCGTCGACCACGCAATGGCGCGCCTCGACGCCCTGTATCTCGGGCGCGGCGCCAGGAACGTCGTCTTCCGCTCGGCGTCCGCGAAGGACCCCGCGCTGTTCTACCTGCTGTCCTATCCCGCGCACACGGCGTATCCGGTCCGCCATGTCGCGATCGCTGACGTGAAGGGCGACGCGCTGGGTTCGGTGGAGACCTGCAACCAGCGCACGCTGTACAAGCTGATCCATCCGGGAGCGTTTCCGACCTGCCAGCTCGTGATGGGCGTGACCCGCCTCGCCACCGGGAGCGTTTGGAACACGATGCCTCCGCACACGCACCTCCGCCGTTCGGAGGTCTATCTCTACTTCGACGTGCCGTCGGACCAGGCGGTGTTCCACTTCATGGGCCGGCCTCAGGCGACGCGGCATCTGGTGCTGCACAATCATGACGTCGTGCTCTCCCCGCCGTGGTCGATCCACAGCGGCGTCGGCACGCGCAACTATAGTTTCGTCTGGGGCATGGGCGGCGAGAACCAGGATTTCGCCGACATGGACCCCGCTCCGATCGCCGAGCTGCGCTGACGCCATGAGCTCGACGATTCTCGACCAATTCCGACTGGACGGCCGCGTGGCGGTCGTCACCGGCGCCTCCCGCGGCCTGGGCGCCGCGCTTGCGATCGGCCTTGCCGAGGCCGGCGCCGACGTCGCCCTGGTGGCGCGCGGCGACCTGGCGCGGACCTCCGCCGCGATCCGCGCGCTGGGACGGCGCTGCCTGGAGCTCACGCACGACGTCGGTGACCCCGCCTCAGCGGAGGCGATCGTCGCGGAGACCGTGGCCGGCCTGGGCGGTGCGGACATCCTCGTGAACAACGCGGGCATCATCCGCCGCGCGCCGTTCGTCGAGT
Organism: bacterium; assembly: GCA_021780625.1. The sequence continues at coordinate 8,702 of JAJXYI010000272.1, forward strand.
T
>JAJXYI010000489.1 GCA_021780625.1 bacterium
CCGACCGACGACGCGACCGCCTCGGCGGTGCGCACCGCGATCGAGCTCGGTTACAGGAGCATCGACACCGCCTCACTCTACGGAAATGAACGCGGCGTGGGTCAGGGAGTCCGCGACTGCGGAGTGCCGCGCTCAGAGATCTTCGTGACGACCAAGGTCTGGAACGACGACATGCGCGCGGGCCGCGTCGAGGCCGCCTTCGAGCAGAGCATGAAGCTCCTCGGTCTCGACTACGTCGACCTCTACCTCCTGCACTGGCCGATCAAGGGTAAGCTCGTATCATCGTGGCGCGTGCTCGAGAAGCTCCATCGGTCCGGCCGGATCCGGGCGATCGGCGTGAGCAACTACATGATTCCCCATCTCGACGAACTGCTCGCCCAGGCGGAGGTCGTGCCTGCGGTGAATCAGATCGAATTTCACCCCTACCTCCAAAGCAAACCCCTCGCCGAGGCGTGCAGGCGGCGCGGCATACAGCTCGAGGCCTGGAGTCCGCTCCAGCAGGCTGGATCCCTGCTCGCCGACCCCGTGCTCTCCGGAATCGCGGCGCGTCACGGGAAGACGGTGGCCCAAGTTGTCCTGCGCTGGGATCTGCAGTCCGGCGTCGTCACAATCCCAAAGTCGACTCGCCCTGAACGCATGGCTGAGAACGCCGCGGTCTTCGATTTCGCCCTGAGCGACCCGGAGATGACGGCCATCGCGGCGTTGGACCGAAACGCCCGAAACGGGGCCGACCCATTCAATTTCAATTTCTGAACTCCGCATTCTCCCGAATCCCATGACTACCCCTCGATTGCTCCTCCCCATGCTCGCACTCTCAATGACCGCACTCGCCGCGTCCGGCGCCGAGGCTTTTTCGTTTCCCCGCGCCACGCCCGAGTCGCAGGGCGTGTCCTCCGCGGCGATTCTGAATTTCGTGCGCGAAGCAGAACCCAAGGTCGACGGCCTGCACAGCTTCATACTCGTGCGCCACGGCCACGTGATCGCCGAAGGTTGGTGGGCACCCTACAGCGCGGATCAGCCGCATGTGATGTTCTCGCTCAGCAAGAGTTTCACGTCGACAGCGGTCGGTTTCGCCGTCGCCGAGGGCAAGCTGAACATCTTCACCCCGGTTCTCGATTTCTTCCCAGGCGAGGCGCCCGAGAATCCGAGCGAGAACCTGAAATCGATGCGCGTCCGCGACCTCCTCACCATGTCGACGGGGCACGAAGCGTCCACCATCGACAACTTCCCATTCTACGCGAGGGAGGACCTCATCAAGCGCTTCCTCGCCCTGCCGGTTTCACACAAACCGGGAACGATGTTCGTCTACAACACGCCCGCCTCGTACATGCTGTCCGCAATCGTGCAGAAAGTGACTGGACAGACCGTGCTCGACTACCTCCGTCCCCGCCTGTTCGAGCCCCTGGGGATCACCGATGCCACCTGGGAAAAGTCCTCCCAAGGCATCAACATGGGCGGCTTCGGCCTGAAGATCCGGACCGAGGACATCGCCCGCTTCGGCCAGCTCTATCTGCAAAAAGGCATGTGGCAAGGCCGGCAGCTGTTGCCGGCATCCTGGATTGAGCAGGCAACCGAACGCCAGATGTCGAATGGCAGCGATCCAGCCGGAAATTGGGACCAGGGCTACGGCTTCCAATTCTGGCGCTGCCCGCACGGTGTTTACCGCGGCGACGGTGCTTTCGGCCAGTTCTGTATCGTCATGGACAAATACGACGCCGTGCTCGCGATTACCAGCGGCACCGCGGACATGAGCGCCGTCCTGAACAGCGTGTGGAAATACCTTCTTCCCGCCTTTCACGAATCCGCGCTGCCCGCCGACGCCGCGGGCGACGCGCTCCTGTCTAACGCACTGGCCCGACTCGAGGTGCCGCCCCAACTCGGCATGGACACGTCTCCGATGGAAAAACACGTGCTCGGCCGGCGTTATGCGTTTCCCGAAAATCCAAAGGGCATCACCGCGGTCACCCTCGTCGCCCCGCAAGACGGCGGGACATGGATGGGCGGCGCCACCCCGACGCCAGAGCGCACCCCGCCGGGTGCGGTCACTCTGCTCGTCGAATTCGGCGCCAAGACCGTTCCGATCACGGCAGCTCCCGGGCTCTGGCATCGCGGGGGCGTGGTCGACACCGAGACGGGACCCGAACCCATCGCCGCCAGCGGCGCCTGGACCAGCGACTATACCTACACCTTGAAAGTCTGCCGTTACCAGACTCCGTTCATCGACACCTACAACCTGCGCTTCTCGGGCGACGAGTTGCGGGTCGACAGCAGCGTCAACGTATCATTTGGAGATCGCGAATCGCCGACTCTCATCGGCACGGCCAAAGATTGAACCGCCCTCCAAGGCGTAACCTTCGGCACAAGAGGCGCGGCTACCAGGCCGCGCATTTTGTTTTGCAGGCCTCCGAGACCAGCCGCTGCGAGGCTTCCAGAAATCGGCGCGTGCATGACCTTAATTGCCACAGTCGAACCATGGAACACGGAACCTGAAATCGATAAAACCTGGATAACGCAGTTGGATTTGAACCACAGAGGCATCCTCATTCGTCGGGGCTCCGATGGAGGAGTACTGAGCACGGAGGAACGCGCTTACGGAAAAGTTTTGCCTCCGATTATTCACCTCCGAGGTGAGCGCCGCTGCTGTCCTCCACTTTCACTTCCGGCCCTCGGAGCTCAGTGTCCGCGTTTCAAATTCCCCTGTATCCCTCGGGTTGAAATGCGACGTCGTAACCGCCCTCAGACGTCCGCCGTCTCGGCAGCCATGAACTCCTATTTCAGGATCGGCCTTGCGGCCCTCGTCTTTTCCGCTGTCGCGAGCTTTGCCGCGGCGAGCGTCGCTCACCACAAGCACGGCGTCCAACACGGACCTCACTTCCGCGAATTTCAGGCGGCGCGCATGCACGTGATTGCCGACAAGCTCGGGCTGTCGGCCGACCAGCGCGCCAAGCTGAAGGATATTCGCAAGCAGACAGCCGCCACCGTGCAGGCGGTGCGCGCCAACGCCGCGCTGAAGCCCGAACAGAAACGCCAGCAGATCGCCGCCGTCTGGCGCTCGTCGCGGGTCCAGATGAAATCCGTGCTCACCGACGCCCAAAAGGGCAGGCTCGCACAGATCCTAAGTCACCCGCGCCGGCTCAACCGGATGGCCGCCATGCGAGTCCGCGTCATCGGCATGGAAAACCGGCTCGGCCTCTCGCCCGATCAGCGTGGCAGGATTCAAGCCATCGCGCACCAGACGGCCTCCGCTCTCAAGCCGCTGCGCACCGACAAGACCCTGGCCGCGGACGCCCGGCGCGCGAAGATCCGCGAGCTGCGCCAGGATGAACACAAGCAGATCCTCGCCGTGCTGACCCCAGAGCAGACGAAGCAGCTCGGCCGGATGCGCCACCGCATGCTGGCTCCGCTCGGCCCGCTCGGTTGAGCCCTCCACTCTCTCCAGCCCGAAGCAACCCGGCGTGCCCCCTCGGACACGCCGGTTTTTGTATCCGTGAATTAACAGGGATGGAGGGGATGGAAGGGATGGGTTCGTCGGATGCGTGCTGACTTTGCAGCGGCCGGCCTCGGCCAAAGCCAGTCCGAGCTCTCGAAAAAAATTCCACCGAGCCCCATCCACCCCTGACAAACCATCCCTTCCATCCTCTCCATCCCTGTTAAAATCCAGTTCCGCGATCCAGCGGCGGTCCAACAGCTCAGATTTCGCGACGTCCGAGGACCACCCTGCCCCGTGGCGTCTTGGTGAGGCCGTTGGCGTTCTCCTCGGCTGTCACGAAGAACTGCAGTCGCTCCGACTTTTCCCTCCCCACCGGCGTGATCGAGAAGGAAAACAGCCCATCCTGGGCTCCTTCGATCGGCAGGATCCCCGCCTCCCGGACCCGGTGGGTCGCAGTGTCGACAATCCAGACGTGGTACTGGGTCCCCGGCTTGGGCGCGGGCAGGTGTTGGATTCCTATGAAACCCTGGTTGCTCTCGGGATCGAAGACCGCATACGCGCGTCCCCCATGATCCGCGGCCGGCAGAGCTACCGGAAGGTCGTCCGGATTTTTCCAATACTTTTCGGCCAGCGATGCGAGCTGGATGAAACGCGCGTCCGAATCCGCCCCGCGCTCACCCACGTGGAGTTGGGCCAGCGTGCTCCGGGAGGAATCGAGCCCCACCACAAGGACCAGCGGCCTGGTCTCGCGCCGCAGGCTCTGGATCGCGATTGTCGATACGCTGACGGCGATGACCGCGGCAATTCCCCACCCTGCAACCAGCCTCCAGCGCCGCATCCGATTTGGAGATGCCAAACGCTGCCGAACTCCCGGTTCGTCGTGAATTCGAGCCTCGATGCTGTCGAGGAGATCGCCGGGCGGTTCATATCTCGGGAGACCCCGGACGACTCGCGCATATGCCGACTCCAGCTCGCGCACGCGCGCGGTCAGCTCGGTCGACGCGATCAGGCGCGCCTCGAATTCGGCGCGCTCCCGATCGTCGAGTTGGTCGAGCACATAGCGGCTGGCGAGTTCTTCGAGTTCCGGATTCATGGCGTTGTCTTGGAAAGGATGTTCCCGAGGTCGAGCAGACCCCGGCGTATCCAGGATTTGATGGTTCCCACGGGTTGTTTAAGGCGGCCCGCGATTTCCGTGTGGGTGAGCGATGAGAAGAGCGCCAGCTCCAGCGCCTGCCGCTGCGGCGCCGGAAGGCCGGCCAGGGCTCCGCGAAGCCGTTCCGAATCCTCCTGCGCCTCGACTCTCGAGCGAACCGTCTCCCCGCCGCCGTCCGCCACCAGCACGGTTTCGGAAAATTCCTGGAGCGCCGGCTCACGACGATGCCGCCGCAGATGGTCGATGCAGACGCGACGCGTGATTGTCACCGCCCAGGTGAAGGGCCGCGACTTCTTCGGATCGTAGTCCGGCGCCCCGCGCCACAGCTTTACGAATACATCCTGCAACAGCTCCTCAGCGGTGCCACGATCCCCGACAAAACGCACCACCAGCGAGAACAGCGGCACGCTGTAGCGGGCATACAGCTCCCTGAACGAGTCGCGGTCCCCCGAACCGACCCTCGCGAGCAGGAACGCCTCTTCGGCGGCGGTCTCGTTGTCCTCCCGGGAACGCACGGGGATTTTCGACGCCGGGCGCTCAGGAGCCGGGCATGGGTTTGGTTCCGAGAATGTACGGCTGGATCTTGTCGGCCACCTTGACGGCCCCAGCCCTCACCGCTCCATCCAGGATGTCGTCCCCCTGCTCGATTGGGTGGGCGAAGTATTCACCCTTCACCATGCCCAAATCCAGCTTCTTGCCGTCGGCCTTCAGGATGACCCACGCATAAAAATCGAACTCGTCGGGGAAGTCGTGGCGGATGCCCTTCAGGAACATCTGCAGTTCGAGCGGGTGGTCCTTCGTGTTCGCCGCAAAACGCTCGAACCTGACCTTTACCGGCCACTTCCGCTTGTCGAAGACATCCCCGAATACGTAGGCCGCACGGTTGTAGGCATCGTAGCCCGAACCCGGATGGATGAGATTCTCCACCACCACGACCACAAGTTCGCGCTGCTTCTCGGGCTTCGCCTTCTCAGGCGCGGCGGGCTTGGCATTCAAAACCGGCGCGGCGGACAGGGTCAGGCCCGCGACCAGGACAAAGAGGACGAGAGGAATTCGTTTCATGACATTCGAAGGTTGAACTGCCCACTTGTACGCAAAAGGCCGCCCGGCGGATGCAAGATTGCCCCGGATTCCGTGCGCCAGCCAGTCCCTTCCGTCCGGGCCTCCCGGCACGAGGCGCATGGCGCCTAATGCGCGGCGCCGCTGAGCGCGGCAGCAATCTCCCTCATCGCCTCGCGGCGAAGGCGGTACGCCCGTGCCACCAACGCGCTCAGCGCATAACAGACAGCCGGGAGAAGCGTGAACAACGCGATGATGCAGTGTTCGGCCGCCGCCCCCTGCACCTTGGCTCCGGCACGGTAACCGTACGCTGCCAGAGCCCAGCCAATCGCCGCACCGCTCAAGGCGAGGCCCAGCTTCAGGACAAACAGCGTGCCCGCAAAACTCACGCCCGTGAGGCGCCGGCCATAACGCCACTCCCCGTAGTCCACCGTGTCCGACATCATCACCCACTGGATCGGCGTGATCATCTGGTGCAGTAAGCCAATCACGAATACGAAGATGAACAACCCGATCTCGTTCCTCGGCGGAACCAGGAACATCGCCGCGCTCAACACAGCCAGCACGACGTTCGTCCAGGCGAAGACGCGCACCTTGCAGAGCCTGTCCGTCAGCGGCTTTGTGAGCAGGCACCCGAGTATGTTGCCGACCGAATACGTCGTCAGGAAGAGGGTGAACAGCCCTGCGCTTCCCAGCACGTAGGTCACATAGTACATCATCGCCCCGCCCCGCGTCGCCGCCGCAAGGATGTTGAGGATCGTGAGTCCGCCAACCACCCGCCACTGGTCGTTGCGCAGGATCTCCCGGACGTCGCTCAGGAATGATCCGCCCGCCTGCGCCTTGGGCACGATGCGCTCGCGAGTGAGCGCGAAACACGCCACCAGCATCGCGACGGCAAGGACCGCCAGGATCGCAATCGCACCCCGGTACCCCACCGCCTTGTTCGCACCGCCGATCCATTGCACGAGCGGCACCATCGCAATCGTGCTCAGCATGCCGCCCGCAGTCGCCAGGACGAAACGATAGGACTGCAGCGAGATCCGCTCCCGGTCGTCGCCCGTGATCACCCCGCCCAGCGCGCAATACGGGATGTTCACCACGGTGTACATCAGCGTGAGCAGGGTGTACGTGACGGCCGCAAAGATCATCTTCCCCGACAGACCCAGCCGGGGCGTGCTGTATGCGAGAACGCAGCACACCCCGAAAGGAATCGCGCCAAACACCAGGTACGGCCTGAACTTTCCCCAGCGCGAGCGCGTGCGGTCCGACAACCACCCCATCACGGGATCGCTGACCGCGTCCAGCACGCGCGCCCCCAGGAACATCGCCCCCACAAACGCCGCTGGCAGACCGAAGACGTCGGTGTAGAAAAACGCCATGTAGAACATGACGTTGTCGAAGACGATGTGACTGGCCGCGTCACCGAGCCCGTAGCCTATTTTCTCGGTCGCGCTCAGTCGCGTCGTGGTTTCCATGGGCGGCAGGAGTGGTCCGGGATCGGAGAAGGGCCGAGGCGAATTCAGTCTACCGTGAGCACTCCGTTCACGGTGTCGACCGACGACTTGCCGACCATCACCTCGAAGTCACCCGGCTGCACCGTTCGCTTCATCTGGATGTCGTACGACGCCAGCTTGTCCGGCGTGAGCTCGAAGGTGACCGTCTTCGTCTGCCCCGGCTCGAGCGTGACGCGCCGGAAATCCTTCAGCTCCTTCACGGGGCGGGTCGGGAAGCTGACCTTCGCGTGGATGTAGAGCTGGACAACCTCATCCGCCTTCATCGAGCCGGTGTTGGTGACATCGACCGACACCTTCGCCGTGCCGTTCGTCGGAATCCTTGCCGGCGTGATGCTCAGGTTCTTGATGTCAAAGGTCGTGTAGCTGAGCCCGAAGCCGAACGGGAAGAGCGGAGTCGAATCGGCCTGCACGTAGTCGCGGAACCGCGACGGCTTGTGGTCGTAGTAACACGGTAGTTGTCCAACCGACCGCGGGAAGGTCACCGTGAGGTGCCCGCTCGGGCTCACCTTTCCGAAGAGCACGTCGGCGACCGCAGGTCCGGTCTCCTCTCCGAGGTACCAGCCCTCGATGATAGCCGGGGCGTGTTTGGCAAGATAGTTGATCGTTAGCGGTCCACCATTGATCAGGAGGACCACGACGGGCTTGCCGGTCGCCAGGATCGCGCGAGCGAGTTCGTGCTGCCGCCCCGGGAGCGCGAGGGTGTCACGGTCGCCCAGGTGCTTTTCGCTCCAGGCCTCGCGGCGGATCAGCTCGTTCTCACCGAGCACCAGCACGACGGCGTCACTCTTCAGCGCCACGTCGACGGCCTGGTCCATGAGCCGGGAGTCGTCGGCCGCAGTGTTCTCGATCGGATTCTCATTCGCGATCCAGCCCGAGGCATGGTTGGCGGTGATCTTGCAGCCCTCGGCGTAGAGGACCTTGAACCGGTTGCCGGCGTAGTCACGAATGCCCTCGAGCACGCTCACGCCCTGCATCGGCACGGCCGAGTAATCGCCCAGATGGATGTCCGCCGCGTTCGGACCGATGACGGCAAGAGTCTTGATCTTCGCAGGGTCGAGCGGAAGCACATGCCCATCGTTCTTGAGGAGGATCATGGCTTCATCCGCGGCCTCGCGGGCGAGCGCCTTGTGCGCCGGGGTGTTGGTGACCTTCGCGACCAGGTCGGGATCGACGTAGGGATGATCGAACATGCCGCACAGGAACTTGACCCGAAGAACCCCGGCGACGGCGCGGTCGATGGCCGACATGGGAACCTTGCCCGCGCGCACCTCCGCGGCGAGCGTCGAGAAGCAGCGCCCCGGACCGCCCAGGTCGTAATCGAGTCCTGCGTTGATGCACAGCACGCCCGCCTGGGCCGGGCCGGCGGCGGCGAGGTGGTTCTCATACACGACGTCGATCCCGCCGCCGTCGCTCATGACGTATCCATCAAAGCCCCACTCATGCCGCAGGATCTGGGTCAGGAGCTTGTAGCTCGCATGGTTCGGCACGCCGTCCCACTCGTTGTAGGAGGCCATCACCGAATGCGCATGCGCG
>JAJXYI010000499.1 GCA_021780625.1 bacterium
TGCAAAAGATCGCGCTGGAGGACGGCACGGTCTTCGGGCTCCTGCCCTGTGAGAACTCGGAACCGTCTGGCTGCCTCGTGAAGGGGCCCGACCAGGTGCCTTCGCATCACGGAGCGATGGTTTACCTCAGCGTTGAGGGCCGGATGGATGCGGCGCTCGGCGCGGTGGGCAAGGTCGGCGGAAAAGTGCTTCAGCCGAAGCACTCGATTGCGCCCCATGGTTTCCGGGCCGTTATCGAGGATAGCGAGGGCAACCGCGTGGCGCTGCACTCGATGGCCGAGTGATCCTGAGAGCCGTCATTGAACCACAGAGGCGCAGAGGGCACAGAGAAAACAGATTACAGACCGAGAGCTGCGCAGGAACGCTCCACCTGTGAGGCGAGCCGGGAGCAATCTGGTTCTCAAGACGCCCGGTCCGTGTCCTCTGTGTTTCGACGACAACTACGCTGTTTTGGCCAAGGCGCTCCTACTGCTTTGTTAGCTCTAGGTGTGCGACCGGCCCACGGGGGCCGGTCGTTTTTGTTGAGGTCGTGGTGGTGACACGGGCGACCTTTAGGGACGTCGGGCGGATGACCGTTGAGCTCATCCGACAAACGGACAATTTGGACGCATGACGAACGAAGTCCTCATTGCGCGTGCCCGGTCGGCGGCGATCGATTTCAGTCCCAGCGAAGCCTGTTCGGTCGGCGCGGTCGGCGCGGCGCTGCTGACCGACGACGGCGAGGTTTTTACCGGGCTTTGTATTGACCTGCCGTGCGGCATGGGTTTTTGCGCCGAGCATGCCGCAGCGGCGGAGATGCTGAAGACACGACGATCTCGCATCGCCTGTGTCGTCGCCGTGACGGCAGCGGGAGAAATTCTCCCTCCATGCGGCCGTTGCCGCGAGTTCCTGGTAAAGATGAATCCGTCCAATCGACTGGCCGAGGTGATTGTCGCCGCGGGTAAGCGGGTTCGTCTGGGCGATCTGCTGCCTCTCGCCTGAGACCTTTCAGCGCTCGGCGTCCATCGTCTCGATCCGCACGGCGCAGGCCTTGTAGGAGGGCTGGCGGGAATGGGGGTCGAAGGAGCGGAGGGTGAGCTGGTTGACTTCGGGAAAGTGCATGGGGAGGAACAGCTGGCCGGGCTGGACCGTTGCGGTCACGAGGGCGAAAGCGGTGGCCTCGCCGCGTCGGGAGATCACGCGGACGGGTTCGCCGGTACGGATTCCGAGACGGGTGGCGTCGTCGGGGTGGATTTCGGCGTAGAGGGAACGCGGGGCGAGGCGGCGGAGCACCTCGCTCTTGTCGGTTCGGGTGCCCGTGTGCCACTGGGCGGAGGAGCCGCGGCCGGTAAGGAGCAGGAACGGGTAGGTGTCGTCGGGGGGCTCGGGCATCGGGCGGGGCTCGTCGAAGCAGAAGCGGGCGCGTTCGTCCGCGGTGTAGAAGCGTCCGTCGCCGAACAGGCGGCGTTCGCCCGCCCCGGCGTCCGAGCCGGCCTGGAAGTCGGCCTCGTCGGTCTCTGTCCAGGGCCACTGGATACCGCCGCGCGCCTCGATCTGGTCGTAGCCGGCGATGCCGGTGAACTCGCAGGGCTGTCCGCGCGACAGCTCCCGCAACAGGCCGAACGCGGCTTCCGGGCTGGACCAATCGCGAAACAGGTCCCCGCAGCCCCAGGCCTCGGCGATGAGGCGGAAGATGGCGAAATCGCTGAGCGCCTGGCCCGGGGCGCGACGAACCTTGCGGATCACGCCCAACCGGCGCTCGGAGTTGATCAGCACGCCCTCCTTTTCGCCCCAGCCGGCGGCGGGCAGAACCAGGTCGGCCATGCGGGCGGTTTCGGTGGTGACGTAGAGGTCCTGGACCACCAGGAAATCGAGCTTCTCACGCAGCCGGCGGAAACGGTTGAGATCGACCCAGGAGTGCGCGGTGTTGGTGGCGACGATCCAGAGCCCGCGAATCTCGCGGCGCTCGACGGCCTCGAGGATCTGGTCGTAGGCGAGGCTCCTCCGGTCTGGGATGAGCGCGGGATCGAACCCGAGGACGGAGGCCACGTGGGCCCGATCCGCGGGATCGCCGAAGTCGTATCCGCCGAGCAGCGACGTGGCGTTGCCGAACAGGCGCGATCCCATCGCGTTGCACTGGCCGGTGATCGAGTTGGCGCCGGTGCCGGGGCGGCCGATGTTCCCGGTCATCAGGGCGAGGTTGATGATCGCCTGCGCGGTCCGGGTGGACTCGTGGCCCTGGTTGACCCCCATGGTCCACCAAAACGACACGCGTTTCCCGGAGGCGACGATGCCGACGAGCCGGCGGAAGATGTCGTCGTTGAGACCGGTCTCCGCCAGCACGCGCTCGACGGGGAAGGCCTGGACGAAGGAGGCGAATTCGGAGTAGCCCCGGGTGTGGCGTGCGACGAAGTTGGAGTCCACGGCGCCGGCCTCGATCACCGCCCGCGCGAGTCCGTAGAGCAGCACGAGGTCGCTCTTCGGGCGGAGCGGAACGTGGAGCGTGGCGGCCATGGCGGTCTCGGTCCGGCGCGGGTCGACGACCACGATCTCGGGGTTGCGGGCATTGGCCATGACGCGCTGCCAGAGGATCGGGTGGGCGATGCAGGGATTGGCTCCGATAAATACGAGTGCGTCGCTCTGTTCGAAGTCCGCGTAAGTGAAGGGGGGCGCGTCGAAGCCGAAGCTTTCCTTGTAGGCGGTGTGCGCCGTGGCCATGCACTGGCGCGTGTTGGAATCGACGTGCACCATGCCCATTCCGAACTTTGCCAGAGCGCCGAGCAGGGCCATTTCCTCCATGACGATCTGGCCGGTGCTCAGGAACGAGAGGGCGGCGGGCCCGGCGTCGTGTTGAATCGCCTTGAATTTCGAGACCATCGTTGCGATCGCGAGGTCCCAGCCGACGGGTTCGAGCTCGCCCGTGGCGGGATTGCGCAGCAGCGGCGTGGTCGCCCGATCGGGGGCGCTCAATGGTGTGAGGGACTCCCAACCCTTGGGGCAGGCCATGCCGAGATTCACGGGGTATTCCGGGTCCGGGCTGAGATTCAGGGCCTGGCCTTCGGCATCGAGGTGGATCTTGAGGGAGCAGCCCGTGCTGCAATAACCGCAGATTGAACGGGCCACGGCCGCGGGAGCGAGGCGGGCCGGGACACGTCCGAGCCCGAAGGCGCCGGGTGCCTGAACGAGCTGGGCGGTCAGGGGGCCGGTACGAGCTTTGAAGAGGTTGGCGAGTGGATTGCGCATCCGGGAATGGGCGGAGTCGGAAATCGGAGGTCGGAGGTCGGAAGTCGGACATCGGAGGGCTGAAGTCGGAGGTCAGAGGCCGGAGGGCGGAGGGCAGATTTCAGAGGTCAGAAGTCAGAGGACAGAAGTTCGTTTTCTCTGCGTCTCTGAGTCTCCGCGTGAGCTTGGATCGGAGCCTTCGGTTGGTAGGTCGGAGGTCGGAGGGCTGAAGTCGGAAGTCGGAGGTCGGAAGTCGGAGGAGTTAGGAGCTAGGAGTTAGGAGTCAGAGGTCAGAGGTCCGCTTTCTCCGCGTCTTTGAGTCTCCGCGTGAGCTTGGATCGGAGCCTTCGGTTGGTAGGTCGGAGGTCGGAAAGAAGAAGGAATCTAGAATTTAGGAGCTAGGAGGGTATCCGGCTTATTCCTACCCAATGGCTTCGGCGGACGAGTTGCTTTCAGCTACGCCGTGACGCCTTTCCGATTCGGAAAGGCGGGCGAGGCCGGGCATTTTGGAGGGGTCGACGGCCTTGAAGAACAGGGTCCGCTCGAAGAGTTCGCCGAGGCCGAGGAGGACGAGTGCCGGCCAGGGAAATCCGAGTATCCAGACTGCCAATGCAAGGACGGGGAACGCGTGCCGGGCGACGTGTTCGGCGCGAAGTGGTCCGTTGAGCGCGCGGCGCGATGCAGGGACCCGTGCGGCCTGGGCCAGCTCGAGCGCAAGGCGCGCAAGCGACACGGAGCCGAAGGCGAGGAGGGCAAACGCAAGCGGGCGGTGCAGGGCCTCGGCCTCGAGGGCGCCGACGAGCACCGTTGCTCCGAAACGCGCGAGCGTCCAGGGAAGCCTCCAGTAGAGCCGAGGGGTGACGGCGTAGATCATCACGGAGGACAGCACGCCCGCCGCGCCGACGGCTGCGGCGAGGACGCCGAGAAGGGTCGACGAAAACAGGACGGTGGCGGCGAGCAGGGGCAGGTAGGCGCCGAACAGCAGGATTTCGCGGGAGAGCCACGAGGTCCGCAGACCGAGGAAGGCGCGCCAGGCGCGTTCGGGACGTCCCAGGTGGCCGATGCTTGCGAGCAGCCCTCCGGATGCGAGGACCAGAGCGGGGATCCGCGCGCCCGCGAGCAAGGCGCCGAGCGAGAGCTGGGTTCCGACGAGCATGAAGGCCAGGGGAGCATGACCATGCTGGACGACCGTGGCCTCCGCGTCGGCGGGGCGGGCGTCGTCGGGAATGGGACGGGCGGAAACGTAGCGAGTGGTCGGCCGGGTATGGGACGGCGAGGGGGCGGCGGAAAGAAAGCCGGTGGTGTCGCCCCTCCGGTCGGGACCGAGCGCAACCGTCACCACCCGGATCGCACTCGTGGGGCAGGCCTGCACACAGGCGGGCGCCTCCCCGTGGGCGAGCCGGCCGTGGCAGAGATCGCACTTCCGGACGATGCCCAGCCGGTCGTTGTATTTGGGGACATCGTACGGACAGGTGAGGATGCAGTACTGGCAGCCGATGCACTGGTCGTCGAGGTGGCGGACGATTCCGGTGGTGGGATCCTTCTCGTAGGCGGCGACGGGGCAGCCGTTGAGGCAGCCGGGGTCCGCGCAGTGGTGGCAGGCGGAGGTGATGGTCTGCTGGTAGGGCCTTCCGTCCGCGGAGCCGAGCACAAGACCGACATCGCGCCAGGTCTCGTCCTCATCGAGTCCGTTGAGCGAGTGGCAGGCGGCGACGCAGGCCTTGCAGCCGGTGCAGGCGTCGAGGTCGACCTCGAAGGCGTACTGTTCGCCGGGTGCGGGTGCGGCGAGGGGGATGAGGTCGCGGTAGACGCCGGCCAGGGCGGGAGCGGCGTCGTGGGCGTGGGCGAAGCGCGCGGCCGGGGTGGCGAGCCGGCCCTGCTCGGCGAGGAGCGTCGCGAGCAGCACGGGGCCCGAGGCGTCCCGGGTGAGGGTCGGGCTCGGATCAATAGACATCACGGCAGTAGCGCTTTCCCCCGACCAGGTTTCGTACGTACGCGGCGGCCTGTTCGGGACTTTTTCCGCCTGCGCGGACCAGGACCTCGTGCAGGGCGGCGTCGACGTCGGCGGCCATGCGCGAGGCGTCGCCGCAGACGTACACGTGGGCGCCGTCCTCGAGCCAGCGATACAGCTCGGCGGCCTCCTCGCGCATGCGGTGCTGCACGTAGATTTTCTCGGCCTGGTCGCGGGAGAAGGCCGTGGAGAGCCGGGCAAGCGCACCGCGTGCCTGCCACGACACGATCTCGTCGCGATAGATGAAATCGGAGGCGGCGCGCTGGTCGCCGAAGAACAGCCAGTTCCTGCCGGAAGCGCCGGTGGCGATGCGCTCCTCGACGAAGGCGCGGAACGGGGCGACGCCGGTGCCGGGTCCGATCATGATCATGGGGACCGAGGGATCGGCCGGCGGTCGGAAGGACCTGTTTTCGTGCACGTGAACAGGCACGAGGGATTCGCCCGGGATTGCGCGCTCGGCGAGAAAGGTCGAGCAGACGCCCAGCCTGCGCCGTCCGTCGGCTTCGTAGCGCACGGCGCCCACGGTGAGGTGCACCTCACCCGGATGGGCCTTGGGCGAGGACGAGATGGAATACAGCCTCGGCTGGAGCCGTTTGAGGAGCGTCACGAATTCGGCGGGAGCCAGACCGGGGCGCGGATGCGCGGTGACGACATCGATTACCTGGCGCAGGGTGACGGCGGCGCCGCCCGTGCCGGCGCCCTCGAAGCGGGCTCGCAGCTCGGCCGTGGGTTTGCCGAGGTCGTAGTGGGTGGTCAGTGCGAGCTTGAGGGGGACGCTTTCGCCGCCGGGGGCGGGCACGGCCTCCTCGCCATCCCAGCCGAGGGCGGCGAGCAGTTCGTCGACCAGCCCCGGGCAGTTCCTGGGGAGGACGCCGAGCGCATCGCCGGCCTCGTAGGAGAGGCCGGATTCGGGGAGGCGGAAGACGAGGTGATTGATCTCCTTGGCGGAATCGTGACCGCTGAGCCGGGTCCGGGAAAGAAGGAGCGAGGGATAGGGATTCGAGCGGCCGAAGCTCCCGGGGGCTTCGTCGTCCGCGACGACCGCGGGCACAGCCGCATCGGGCGCAGTGGCGGCCACCGGGGCGCCGACGGAACCGAGTGCGCCGAGTGTCTGGTCGAGCCAGCCCTTGAACACGGCGTCCTGATCGACGTCGCATTCGGCGATCGGTGAGGCGCGGCGGGCGCCGCGGCGTTCGAGGAACGCGTCGAAATCGCGACCGCAGCGGCAGAAGTGGGCGTAGTTGGAGTCGCCGAGTGCGCACACGCTGAAGGCGACACCTGCGAGCGCGGGCGTGGCGTCGGCGGAGAGTTCCGCGTGGAGGGCCTTGGCGTTGTCGGGTGGTTCGCCGTCGCCGTAGGTGCTGGTGATCACGAGGACGGAAGCGCACTGCGCGAGCTGGGCGACGGTGGTCTGTGCCATGTCGACCAGGGTGGCGGCGAAGCCCCGTTTGCCGGCCTCCTTGGCAGCCTTCCTGGCAAGGCGCTCGGCGGTGCCTGTCTGCGAACCGAACAGGATGGTCAGCGGGCGGAGCGCCGGAGCCGGAGGGGCCTGCGTGGGAAGGTTGGCCGGCAGAGGCGCGCGGGAGAACAGGCCGGCGAGAAAACCGTTGAGCCAGGCGCGCTGCTCGGTGCTGAAAGGGGCGGAGTCCGGGATGAGGGGGACGGAGTTCATGCGTCGGGATCAGGAGGAGAACAGTTCCTGCAGTTCTTTGACCGAATGGCGCCGGCACCAGGCGACGAAGGACTCGCCGGGCGAGCGGCGTTCGTCGTAGGTCGTCAGGATCGATTCGACGAGGGAGTTGACCTCGGCGGCGCGGATGCCACGGAACAGTTCCCGGGCGATGCCCTGTTCCTGGTCCATTCCGCCGCCGAGCACGACGTGGTAGCCCTCGGAGCCGTCCATGAGTTTTGCGCCGACGAAGCCGATGTCCCCGCAGTAGTGCTGTGCGCAGGAGTGGGGACAGCCCGTGAAATGAATATTGACCGGGTGCCCGAGCGAGAGGCGCTGACCAAGGTGTTTCGCGAGCGCCAGTGCGTGCGCCTTGGTGTCGGCGGCGGCGTATTTGCAGCCCTTGGACCCCGTGCAGGCGACGATGCCGCCCGTGGCGAGCGAGGCCTCGGTGAAGAAACCCAAGCGCTGGATCGAGCGCCGTGCGGATTCTACAAATGCATCGGCGACGTGCGGAATCAGGATATTCTGCCAGACCGTGAGCCTGAGCTCGCCCTTGCCCAGGTGGTCGGCGAGATCGGCGAGGGAACGCATCTGTTTCACGCTCATGCGACCGACGGGGATGCCGACGCCGATGGAGTTGAGCCCGCGCTGGGACTGGCGGTGTACGCCGAGCCAGCCGTGCTTGAGCACGGGGCGCCTAGGCTCGCAGGCCGACAGGGGAACGCGCACGAGCGGAAACGCGAGCCGCCGGACGGTCTCGTCGAGGAAGCGGTCCACGCCCCAGGCGTCGAGCAGGTATTTGAATCGCGCCTTTCTGCGGTCGGTGCGGTCTCCGTTTTCGACGAACACGCGTATCATCGCGGCGGCGACGGCGACTGCCTCGGAGGGCCGGACGAGCAGGCCGGCGTCGCGCGCGAAGTCGCCGTGCCCCGTGATGCCGCCGAGCTGGACCCGGAAATAGACACCGGGTGCGGGAGCGCCGGCGGCGGCCTGCTCCCTGGGCTCCGGCACGCGGCAGGCGATGAAGCCGATGTCGTTGGTGTCGGCCGCGACGGAGATCGAACCGCCGTTGTCGAAGGCCACGTTGAACTTGCGGGGAAGGTCGTAGAGATCGCGGTGATTGAGGATGTAGTGATGGAGGGCCTTGGCGAAGGGACGCACGTCGAGCAGCTCGTCCGGATCGAAGCCGCTGTTGGGCGAGGCCGTGATGTTGCGCACGTTGTCGGCGCCCGAGCCGCGGGAGGTGAGGCCGAGTTCCTGGACGCGGGTGAGCACGCGGACGATGTCGCGCGGCCGAAACTCGCGGATCTGCAGGTTGCCGCGCGTGGTGATGTGGGCGTAGCCACCGCCGAGCTCGGATGCGAGATCCGCGAGGCCGCGCAGCTGGGTGGAGGTGAGCTCGCAGGCGGGGATCCGCAGCCGGAGCATGAAGCTGTCCTGGGCGGGAGCCACGTAGAACAGCCCGTGGAACTTGAAGCGGAACGAGTCGGCCTCGCCGGGGAAGCGGTCGGCCTCGGCGTGGGCGACGAGTTTCTCCCAGATGTCGAGGGGGTTCTCCTCGTGTTTCCAGACCTCGGGCTTGGAGAGGTCGCCCAGCGGAGTGCCGTGGACGGAGTCCTCCGGGGGAGGCGAGGCGAGGTTGGGCGCTCCCGGCGCCGCCGCCGGATCAGCGGCCAGGCGCCCGTCGGCGGCCTGGCCCACGAACGGCAGCCTCATGGCCGCGAAGAAGCCCTCGAGGTACTGCTTCTGCTCCGGTGTGAACCCAGCGGGCGTCTCGTCGGTATTCTTGTTCATG
>JAJXYI010000703.1 GCA_021780625.1 bacterium
TGAAGAACGTGCGCAGGATGCCCACGACGAACACGACGAGCAGCAGGAGCATGAGCACCTTGGGCGCCTCGAAGACGAAGAACTCCACCGCGGACCCGAGCCTGCGCGCTGGATCGAGATGAAGCACCCCGCGGCTCAGCCAGCGGGCGAACGGTTCCAGGCGCGAATAGAGCGCGGCCCAGAGGACCACGGATGCCGAGAGGCCCCAGGCGGGATGAAAGCGGAAGCGGTTGGAATTCATTTCGTAAAATGGCGAAATAAAAGGTGAAAAAATCAGTCCCTGCGGCGTCCCGTCGAGCAGCCCTCGGTGCCGCACGAGGACCGGCGGGAGGATGGCCGGTCGAGGCAGCGCGTGAGCTCGGACAGGCAGGGAAGCTTGACGCGGTAGAACACCTGCTGGCCGCGCTTCTCGTCGTCGAGCACGCCGGCCTGCTTGAGCACGGACAAGTGGCGCGAGACGGTCGACCAGCCCAGGCCTGCGATCTGCACGAGGTCCTGCACGCAGCGTTCCCCGCCGTCCAGCGCCTCCACGATCCGGAGCCGGGCGGGATGGCCAAGCGCCTTGAAGACGGCGGTGCGCTGTTTGAGGGTCATGAACGGGACGATTTCGCATAATTGCGAAATCACAAGCCAAAAAATGTGGCATGGGGTTTATACCCACCGGAACGGCCGGCAAGGTGTACCCATGTTCGGGATACGCGGTCGCCGCGCCCGGATTCACCCGGGGCTGGCCCTGATCGGCGATATCAGGGAAGCTACTATCCGGGCGATGTCTCCGGGCCGTCGTTTGACCGGCGGCCCGTCGCGCACAGGCTACGGGCGACAGCCGCCGGGCCCGTCACTAGCCGCCTTTTCGCCATGAGCGTCCTCCTCCTCTCACGAATCCAGTTCGCCCTGACCATCACTTTCCACTACCTGTATCCCCCGCTGAGCATCGGCCTGGGCGTGCTGCTGGTGGTGATCGAGGCGCTGTGGCTCATCACCCGGAATCCACTGTATCACCAGATGGCCCGCTTCTGGACCAAGGTGTTCGCGCTCACGTTTGCGATCGGCGTGGCGACGGGCATCGTGATGGAGTTCGAATTTGGGACGAACTGGGCGACGTATTCCCGCTACGTGGGCGACGTCTTCGGCAGCGCACTCGCGGCGGAGGGCATCTTCGCGTTCTTCCTCGAATCGGGGTTCCTGGCGGTGCTGCTGTTTGGCTGGGACAAGGTGGGGCCGAAACTTCATTTCTTCTCGACGTGCATGGTGGCGCTGGGCGCGCACTTCAGCGCGGTGTGGATCGTGATCGCGAATTCCTGGATGCAGACACCGGCGGGCTACCACATCGTGGGGACGGGTCTTCACGCCCGGGCGGAGGTCACGGATTTCTGGGCGATGATCTTCAATCCCTCGTCGATGCAGCGCCTGGCTCATACCCTCTGCGGCGCCTGGCAGGCGGGGGCCTGGCTGATGGTCAGCGTGGGCGCCTGGTACCTGATCCACAAACGCCATCGCGAGTTCGCGCTGGCCTCGGTGAAGATCGGACTGTCGTTCGCCGTGCTGGCCTCGCTTCTGACCTTGGTGACGGGACACAAGAGCGCGGAGGGGGTGGCCCGGAACCAGCCCGAGAAGCTCGCGGCCTTCGAGGGGCTGTATCAGACGCAGTCGCACGCGCCGCTCACACTGTTCGGCTGGGTGGACGAAAAGCATGAGCAGACGCACGGCGTGGCGGTGCCGGGCCTGCTTAGCTGGCTTGCGCACGGCAATACCTCGGCGGAGGTGACCGGCCTGGAGGCCACGGCTCCCGCGGACCGGCCCCCGGTCAACTTCACGTTCCAGCTCTTTCACCTGATGGTGGCGGTTGGCTTCACGATGATCGGGCTGTCCGCGTGGGCAGCGTGGGCGCTTTGGCGCGGGTCGCTGGAGCGTTCGCGGGTGCTGCTCTGGCTCATGACCTTCGCAGTGCTCGGACCGCAGATCGCGAACCAGGCGGGCTGGTGGGCCGCGGAGGTCGGCCGTCAGCCCTGGATCGTGTACCATTTGCTGCGGACGTCCGCGGCGCTCTCGGCCGTGGTGACGGCGAACCAGGTGGTCGCTTCAATCATCATGTTCATGCTGATCTACGCGCTGCTCTTCGCGGTGTTCCTGTTCCTGCTCAACGACAAGATCCAGCACGGGCCTGACGACTCCGACCTGAACCCGGCGGGCAAGTGGGCGCTGGGCTTTGGAATCAAGGAAGGAGGCGCCAAATGAGCTTTGGATCCCTCGATCTGAACACCATCTGGTTCTGCCTGGTGGGTGTCCTGTTCACGGGCTACGTCATCTTGGACGGTTTCGACCTGGGGGTGGGCGTGATCCATCTCTTTGCGGCCAAAAAGGACGAGGACCGTCGCATTTTCATCAACGCGATCGGTCCGGTCTGGGATGGGAACGAGGTGTGGCTGGTGACGGGCGGCGGCGCGCTGTTCGCGGCGTTTCCGGCGGTGTATGCGACGGTGTTCTCCGGCTTCTACCTGGCGTTCATGGCGTTGTTGTGCGCGTTGATCTTTCGTGCGGTGGCGATCGAATTTCGCAGCAAACATCACTCGCATCGCTGGCGCTCGTTCTGGGACATCGGTTTCGCGGTGGGCAGTGCGGTGTCCGCGCTGCTGATTGGAATCGCGATGGGCAACATCGCCTGGGGCGTGCCTTTGGACGCGCGCGGCGAATATGCCGGGCATTTCCTCGGCATGTTGAATCCGTATGCGCTCATGATGGGTGTCACCACGGTTGCGCTGTTCGCAATGCACGGCTCGATCTACCTGCTGCTTAAGACCGAGGGTGAGATCCAGGCGCGGGTGCGGCGGTGGGTCAACCCGCTCATCATCGCGTTCATCCTGTGCTACGTGATTGTGACGCTTGCGACGCTGCTGTACGTGCCGCATGTGACCGACGCGTTTCGCCGCGAGCCTTGGTTTTTCGTGGTGGCGGTGGCGGTGGTGCTGGCGATTGCCAACATCCCTCGCGAGGTGAACGTCGGCAAGGAGTTCTATGCCTTCCTCTCGTCGTGTGCGGCGATGCTCGGACTGATGGCGATCTTCGGCATCGGCTCGTACCCGAACCTCGTGTTCAGCAACCCGCATCCGGAGCTGAGCCTGACGGCCTTCAACGCGTCGTCCTCGCAGAAGACGCTGGGGATCATGCTGACGATCGCGCTGATCGGCGTGCCAGTGGTACTCGCCTACACCGCGAGCGTGTACTGGATCTTCCGGGGAAAGGTGAAGCTGGACAAGACGAGCTACTGAACCGGCTTTTTCGTCCTTCGGCGCGGGGCAGGAGCGGCGGGGTGGGCGATGCGAAGGGCGTGCCCATTCACCAGCGCCCGGGCGACGGACTGGCGCGCGCGGCGAAGGATGCGGTCGAAGGTCTGGCGGGAGACGCCCATCTTCCTGGCAGCCTCGACCCGGTATAGGCCCTGCTCGTCTGCGAGGCGGAGCGACTCGAGCTCGTCAGCGGCCAGGTCGATCTCGGACAGCTCGTACAAAGGAATGCCGGCGGGTTTGAAGTAGGTGCTCGGCGCCCGGTGGGCGATGCGGCGGGGACAGGTGGGACGTGCCATGGGAGAGGGAGCCCCAGCCGAAGCCAGGAGCGGAATTTCATCAAACGAAAACACAGGTTCGGCGGCTATTCAACCTTGCCGGAGACTAAAATGAGCATATGCTAATAACATCGTCATGATCGTCGCCCCATTGGAGTGCCTTCCCTGCCTGTGTCGCATGGCCGTGGACCAGGTGGAAATCTCGAAATGCCCGGTGGCGGCACGCCGCGCCGCGGTGGAGTCGTCGCTCTACATGCTTGCTATGGTTGAGCCCGAGACGCCGACGGGGGTGCTCGCGACGGAGATCTATCGGTCGGTGGCGGAGCGCACGGGGGACGCGGATCCGTGCCGCTGCCTGAAGGCGCGGCTGAAGGAGGCCGCCTGGAACGTCATGTCGCTGCTGCGGGCACGGGTCGATGGGTCGCTGGATCCGCTCGCCGCGGCCTTGCAGGTCTCGATCGCCGGCAATGCGCTGGGGCAGGCCCGTTCGCTTCGTGGTATCGCCAAGTCGGTGCGCCACGCCTGGAAGCTGGCGACGACAGACGGGACTTTCGGCGAGGAGCTCGAGGAGCTCCGACGGGCGGCCGCCGCGGCGAAGAGCGTGCTGTTCATCGCGGACAACGCGGGCGAGATCATCTGGGACACCCTGCTCATCGAGCGGCTGGCGCCTGCGGCGATCACGGTCCTGGTCCGGCGCGAGGCGTTCTGGCAGGATGCGCTGATCGCGGATGCGATCGACGCGGGGCTGGGCTCGCGTTGCGCGCTGGCTGAGCACACCCGGTACACGGTGGTCCACACGGCCTGCATGGCGGACCGGTCGCTGGCGGATTGGATGGGCGGATTCGACCTGGTTGTCGCAAAGGGTCCGGAGAATCTGACTTACCTCGAGGGACTCGGTCGCGATGAGCGGCATTTCTCCCTGCTGGTGCCCCAATGTGACCGGCTGGCGAATCCGCTCGGAATATCTCCCGGGGAGCCGGCCTTTTTCCAGTTGTCGAGGATCGTGCTCGAGCCTGCGGTGCGCTGAGCGCGGGCGAAGCCTAAGCAAGGTCGGCGGACTCAAAGCGCCGCCACGCGCGCCGGGCCGAGCGCAGCGCGGCCTTTCGCTCGGTCCGGGCGTGCCTGACCAGCCGACGGCGGCCCGACCGCGGGACTCCGGGAAGGGTATTGTCGTCGAGCATGGCGATGAAGGCGTCCCAGTCCCCGGCAAGTCCCAGGTTTCGCGCAACGTGGTGGAGGTGGGTACGCGCCGCACGCGTGTGGGAGTCGAGGATGGGATCGGCCACATTGAGCTGTTCGCGGAGGTCAATGGCCGCTTTCCGCCAGGGATGGAACGAGTGCCCGGACTCGGCGCGTCGGGCCTTGTGGTGGAGTCGCCGATACGCTGCGGCGAGGGCGGGGGCGAGGCTGCGGCGTTTCAGGACCGGCCAGGATTTGGATTCCAGGGATTTCCTGAAACGTTCGAGCGAGGCGATCCAGGCGGCGAGCTCGGACGTGGCTGGTGGAATCCGCGCAATCGCGCGGGCGCAGAGTGCGGCCTTTCCGCTGAGACTTTCGGCGCAGGCCCGGGCCCGCTCGGCGGCGGCGGCGCGGTCGCGGGCTGGGCCCAGGTGGCGACCCATCCGGGCGAGTGTGCGACGGGCATGGAGAGCCCATGGCACGCTGAGGTGCGCGGCGAGGTGAAGTGCGGCCCGGGCCCGTTTCAGGCGGACGCGCGCCGCGCGCAGGTCGCCGGGGGCGAGCTGGCCGGAGAGCGTGACACAGCGAAGCACCACGCGCCGCAGTCCGGGGCCGAGCGACTCGCCTTTCCTCAGGTGCGGGATGCCCCTCGTCGCTGACGGCGAATTTGCCATGAAAATGCATGATCCCCGGCGCGGTGAATGGCGTCAAGGGATGCCGGCGGCGCGGATTGGCGCCGTTTTCCAATTCTCGACAAACCGGTTCCGCTCTCCCTGCATCGATCCAAAATGAACGCATCCGACTCCGCAGAAAAAGCCCCCCGTCAGCCCTGGCCACCGGCCGTGCGGAGTGTGATGGCCGCGCGATTTGCCCGCAGTGTGGGGCAGGGTGCCCTGGTGGTGGGATTCACGCTTTATCTGCATGCCCTGGGCTGGGTGGCGTCTGACATCGGCCTTCTCCTGTCCGCGGCGCTCCTGTTCGGCGTCTTGCTGACGGTGCTTGTCGGGCCGTTGAGCGATCGGGTCGGGAGGAAGTGGTTCCTATTGGCCTATGAGGGGGTGTCGTTGCTGAGCGCGCTGTTGGCGCTGTGCAGCGGGGCGTCGTGGGTGGTGACGATCGGAGCGGTGCTGGGAGGATTCGGCCGCGGGGCCAACGGCGCGGCGGGTCCGTTTGGCCCGCTCGAGCAGGCGTGGCTTGCGCAAAACCTGCCGGCCTCGGAGCGGTCCCGGGTGTTCAGCCTGAATTCCGTGCTGGGCTTCGCGGGCATGGCCGTGGGAGCGGTGCTTGCGGGTTTGCCCGAGCTGTGGAGTCACGCGCTGCCTGGCGCGCTGGCGTTCAGGCCGCTGTTCATCCTTCCGTTGCTGGGCTCGATCGTCGGGCTGGTCATGATCGGCCGCGCGCCGGATGTGAAGTCCGCACGGCCGGAGGTCCAATCGCGGGGCGCTCCTCCTGCGGACGGCGGGGAGGGCACGCACCGCGACGAGAACCGGCACCTGGTCCGGCTGGCGTTTGCCAACATGCTGAACGGGTTCGGCATCGGCATGGTGGCGCCGCTAATGGCCTATTGGTTCCTGCGGCGCTTCGGGCACGGGCCTGGCGCGATCGGCGTGGCGCTGAGCGCTGGATTCGTGCTCGCGGCCTTTGGCGGCCTGATTGCGGCGAAGGTTTCGGGTCGGTTGGGCGTGGTAAAGACCGTGGTGGTCATGCGTGGCGTGGGCCTGGTGCTGATGGTGTCGACACCGTTCATGCCGGTCTTCGGCCTCGCCGCGGCGCTGTGGGCGGTCCGGGCGGCGTTCAACCAGGGCACGATCGGCGTGCGCCAGGCGCTCACGATGGGGCTGACGCGACAGCACCGCCAGGGTCTCGCCGCGACCGTCAACAATGTCTCGATCCAGGTGCCGCGTGCGATCGGACCCGCGATTGCGGGAGTCCTGCTGCATCACGGCTGGCTCACGGCGCCGTTCCTTGTCGCGGCGTGTTTCCAACTTGGATACCTGATCGTCTATCAGCGATTCTTCGGCGGCCTTCAGAACGCGGACGTGTGAGGAGGCGGAGGACAGAGGTCGGAAGTCGGAAGTCGGAAGACGGAGGACGGAGGACAGAAGTCGGAGGTCGGAAGGCGGAGGGCGGAGGGCGGAGGGCGGTTGAACCACGGAGGCACAGTGGGCACAGAGCCGAAAAACGTAGGGTTAGACGGCCCCTTGCCTTCCCTCGAAGGCGAGGGAGAGAGCCTGCGAGATCATCACCAAAGTTGTCTTTCTCTGTGCCCTCTGTGCCTCTGTGGTTCAATTCGGTCGGGATATCCAGACCGAACCCTGAAATGTGGTTTGGTTCTCTGAGTGCTGGTAACAGCCCTCTGACCGCTGGCTATTTCACCTGGTAGATCTCGACCAGGGCGACGCCGGAGGGCGTGCCTGCGGCGGGGACTTGCGCGGTGCCGCCGGCGGGGGAGACCTGAGCGGTATAGATACCGGGAGGCAAGGTGATGAGGATGGCGGCGTCCTTGGAAAGCGGATCCAGCGGGAATTCGCCGGTCTTCGTGAAGGCATCGACGAGCGCTTGCGAGCCACCCCAGTCGTCGTTCTCGCTGATGATGTTTCCGTGCACATCGAACAAGGTGAGTTTCGGGTCGGCGAGTGGGTTGGAGATGCCCTGGTTGGAGAGAGTGGGGCCGATACCGCGGATGAGGACCGTCATGGGCGAGGATCCGGTGATGATGAAGCCGCCGACGAGGACGTTATCGCCGGTGCCGACGATGGCGCGTGCCGAGAGGCCGGAAAGATAGGTCGATTGCGTGGAGTCGGCGGAGTAGATCTCGCCGAGCGCGACGCCGGGCGTGCCGTCGCCGCTGGTGATTTCGGCGGTGCCGAGACCGCCGGGCGCTGCGAGCTGGAGGGCGGCGTCCTTGGAGGCCGGGTCGAGTGAGAATTCGCCGAGTTTGGTGAAGAGCGCGGCGAGCGCGGGATCCCCGCCCCAGTTGTCGTTCTGGCCGATCACGCTGGGGATGTTGTTCTGGATCTTGTACACGACCATCTTGGGATCAGCCAGCACGCCATTCACGCTCTGGGTTGCGAGGGTGGGGCCGATGCCGCGCAGCAGCAGCGACTTGGTGCCGGACACGGCATAGCCGATCGTCAGCGAGGGGTTCGTGTCGGTGGAGCCGCCCACGTAGCCGCGCGCGGAAAGCGCGATCAGGCGCGAATTGCCCGAGGGGGCGACGGCCGGGGGAATGTCGATGACGTTGATGGAATAGGGGTCGAAGGATGCGGAAAAGACAGCGCCCGGGATCGCCATGACACCGGAGGCGACGTCGGTGCTTCCGGTTCCATCACGCGCGGCGTTGTCCTGGGGAATCCCATACGTGTAGGTCGTGGCGGTCGCGCCGGGATTGAAGTGGGCGATGGAGAAGTCGGCGGTCTCGGTCGTGTCGGGGCTCTTGTTCACGACGAGCAGGCCGACCGAGCCGTCGGTGTGGCGGACGGCGTAGCAGGAGAGGAGGGGGTTGTCGCTCGTCGCCTTGACGACCTCGTCGCTCGGGCGGGCGAACTTGGAGATCATCTTGATGGCGTAGTAGGCGGGGAGCTTCTCGTTGACGTTGTTGACCGGGGTGACGATGGCGTCGGCGCCGTAGTTGCGCCAGCCGTACAGCGATGAGCTGTTGTTGCCGGTGGCGCTGTTGCTGTTCAGGTACTCCCACCAGTAGTCGCCGTTGAACGAAGTCTGGATCATGCTGCCGAAGCTGTCGGCGCAGAACAGGGCGGTGACGAGGCTGGTGGTCTGCTTGCCGGCGCCGTAGGACACGGAATTGTTCTCCGTGGTGATCATCTCGACGTTGTCGCCCGCTTTCCCGAGGTAGTCGGAGAGTTCCTGGCGGATCTCGGAGGCGTCGTTGGCCCAGGATGTGGAGGAG